>JBNKGY010000032.1:0-27285 GCA_050290065.1 Marinilabiliaceae bacterium | reverse complement strand
AAATCCAGCTATCACAGCCAATGGAGGAACCGCCGTATCAGGTCTTTACTGGACCTCTAAAGAATCAAGTCAGAGTTCTGCAGCAACCAAATATATGACCAGTGCAGGCGGTGGTGGTTCTATTAAAGGTGGCAATTTTAAAATAAGAGCTATACGTGCTTTTTAATTAAAGAATCAATAGTGACCGGTTAAAGTAAAACATTCAATTACCTTAACTTTTTGTCTCAAGCCAACGGGCTTTTACTTTTTTTAAAAAAGATTATTGCTTTGCTCGACATAGTTCAAGTAAACTTGACTCTGCTCTCACTTATCGCAATAATTCTCTGCAGCTAGAAAAAGTAAACAAAAAGAGCCGCCGTTGACATGAAAAATCTAAAAATCAGGGTTCTATGCTAAAAGAAAAGAATTCACTGTGTTCAAACAGCTTTTATTTCTTAATGCTTTGAACTCTGATTTTATTAACGATTTTACATGAAGGTGAAAAAGCTACCCTGACATTTGAAATATATCTATAAACTATTGTTACATTATGCTTTTGTTATAGAT
Source organism: Marinilabiliaceae bacterium (assembly GCA_050290065.1). GTDB lineage: Bacteria > Bacteroidota > Bacteroidia > Bacteroidales > Marinilabiliaceae > Saccharicrinis. The sequence continues at coordinate 26,739 of JBNKGY010000032.1, read as the reverse complement.
CTAGATTTCTAACCAGAACTCGTATCAAGAAACGACTCGATTCGTCAACAGGTTTTTCAGAGGAATAAACAAACATGGAGAATGATATGAGCTTTTGCGTGCATCACATATAAAAAAGGGACTCAATATAAGGTTCCTTAAAACAGTTCCACTTGCATTTACGGCCTCTTCTTTTAATTTGAATTAGTAAATTACAACGATTTACATAAAACGTTTAGGACACTATTTATATCTAAAAATTACCTTTTGCTTAATCCACCAGAATTAATCCCGGGTTATTTCCGGTGATGGACCTTCCTCCATCAGGAGTTACCACAAAAGTATTTTCAATGCCTACCATACCAATACCTTCAATACCTTTTTTAGGCTCTACTGCAAATATCATATTTTCAACCAACGGATCTTTGAATCCTTTTGCTAAAACCGGCAATTCGTCCACTGTTAAACCGATTCCATGGCCTATAAACTTCACTTGCCGGTTTCCATACCCCATAAAATTCTTCTGAAATTCCGGACTTAAACTGTCCATAACCGACTCATAAATAGTTTCAGGAATATTACCCGGCTTCAGTAATTCTGCCACTTTGTTTTGTATACTCACACACTGCTGATGAATTTTTATTACCTCATCCGGCAAGGATTTTCCAAACATGTAGGTCATTGTTTTGTCGGAATGGTATCCGTTTACTCCCAACCCCATATCCACAAAAACCAAATCACCTTTAGTCAGCTTTCGATTACGATTACCCAGACTAGGAACGGCAGCATTTAACCCCCTGTTTCCACCCGGACCATCAAAATTAGTCGGGTACAAAGAGCTATCTCCAAAACCCAATTGTGCCACTACAATTTCTGTATCATGCATACCAAAGCGAGCTGTTCCATGGTGACCTTCCTTAACCATTACCTGATATAGCTCGGCTGCCAGATCTGTTTCTGTCATTCCCTCCCTTAGCATGGTGGGAACAATATCTTCAAGCACTTTACGATGGATAGCTCCTGCTTCTTCCAGATATTTCAGTTCCCAGCTACTCTTCACTGCGCGGGTCATAGCGATTTGGAAATCCAATGATTGGTAGGCTGCAATCGGAAAGTACTTCTGAAACCTCTGATACATGGCTAAAGGAACAAATTCTGTTTCGAGATAAACCTTGCCCGGAAATTTGGCATAAGCTTCTGCTGCATCGCGATAGCTTCCCATGGATTTAATATTCGGAAACTGCGACTCTTGTGAGGTACGGTCAAAACTTTTACGCGCCCACAAAGTAGCTCCTTTCTCTCTTTCAATTATCAACATTCCGTCGGCCATGGAACCAGCAAAGTAAAGCAAATTAATCTTACTGAAAATTACAGCCATCTCCCAATCCGGATGATGAGTATCCATGATTTGACAAAAGCGATTCATACGTATGTTGAGCTCTGAAACAGGAATTATATCTTTCATATGTTTATTTTTTTTGTATCAAACGAATAGTGAACACAAGGACACCCCTCATAACACTCAGAGTTTTCTTACCTCCTGATTACTGTTAAAGCAATTTCTTAATGACTTTGATAAGCCTTCAAAATTAGATAAATGAAAGAAAACGAAGTGCTTTATAATCTTAAACTTTATTAAATCCGGTACAAATCTCCATATTCTTAAACAATTTACCATAGTAACCTGAGTTCGATTAAAATTTTAGAATTCAGATTGACATAAAAGGCTGATATACAAGGCAAATTTTGCAGGGCTAGCTCGATAAATTTAACGCAGTTGATCAGCCTTTTATGCAAAGCATGAGAGTTTCTGCTTATAAACAGCGATCTTCTTCCTGAAAATTATTCATAATAGCCCGCTATTCTTTAATGTGTAGATTTTATGATAGGCCACATTGAACTCGCGAAATGCTCGTTTCATAATTTTCAGTTGAATCTCACTATTTATAGGTGGTCTGAAACAACGTTCTATCGAATACCTATATAATCATTGATTATATGAGATAAATCCAAAATTTTATGTCGAACTCAGGTTAGTAATATTCATTCTCTATTTACGCCCCTCGTCATACCTCTTTTTATTTCATTAACCAGATTTACACCAATCAACCCAAGCAGCTTACAAAATTATATCCATCAGAGAGTACGAAAGTAAAATGAAACTGGACGGAGAAATTAGTATAATATTCTGATCGCAATTTCCTATCCTGAAGACTATATTTAATCCTAAAAATAAATCGAAAAAATAGGGCATCCGTAATTTACGAATACCCTATATGATACTTTTAACCCGTAGCACGCATTTAAAAACCCGGGTTTAATAATATAATTTTCTACAATTTCATGACTACTTTTGCTGACTTCTGATTTTCAATAAGCTTACGAACATAAAGATTCTTTGTGACTTGTCGGCCTAAATTTACCAAATCCACTTCTACATGAAGAGTTTCTTCTGAATTTACATTATCAGTAATTTCTGGTATAGAAATAAAACCATTAATGTCAGATTTAACATGATCATTTGTTAAATATCCTCCGGAAAAAGTAAGCTTAACCGGCATATTAGCAACATCTCTTTCAAGTTGATCTTTTATTATAAGCATACCTTTATCTGGTTCCTCCTTTATTGATAATAGCTTAATTATACTATTCATTTTGGTTGTTGATTCAGATATTAAATCCACCTGTTTTCCATCAACAACAGATGTTACTGATTGATTCATATAACCACTCAACAAATCGATACACCAGGCATAGTTCTCAATTGATTCGATATGACTTCCCTTAGCATATAATGAAAGGGCCATTAAATACTTTTCTGTCGCTGTTTTTATTGCTTCTCTCCTTCTCCTTTCTTTAACCTCAATATATTTTTGCTTTGAAAGTTGATAGAATACATACATATTAGACAGATCTTCCCATTTATCAATATATTCATAACCTTCAAGATACTCAGACGAAGTGGATTTAATTCTGTTTTGAAGGTATTCTCTAACACCATTTCGATCTTCAACCTGATACATCATGGTTTCTGATTTTATGGTAGCATTGATCTGACTTGAGATGTCAGCTAATGCACGTTCTTTAGCCTTATCTTCATAAAGCATAGGTGCGCCAATTTTGGGTGTAATGCCAATTCCATAATAATATCCTCTATTTACTGGACGTTCCTTTAGCCACATCGGTTTGGATTGCTCCAACAACTCCGCTTGTTTTTTCGCTGAGGAGCAACCTGCAAGAATAATGATACAAAATAAAAAAGATAGGAAACGAAAATTCATGTTGCTTTAATTTTCTGGTTTATAGTTTTCTATTTGAGACACAATAGCACCAATGCATTTATTCATCAAATCCTGTTGCAAGTCATGAATAGACTTAGCTGTTTTTTTACTCGAATATAATTTTCTTAAAGCGTTCACGGACTCTTCCTTATCGTTGATATAATCTTCTGAACTATCTTTTGACGCATACTTCCAATATCCGGGCACTAATTTTTTATAATCGCCGTCAAATTGGATATAATGCACGCCGTCTGATTCTTCCTGATTAAAAACATCTGAAATAGCTATTTCATTTCTATCCGTACGCTTCATCGCATATTGAAAAGTTAATAACACTTTCCGTTCCATTTGATATTCATAATACTTTACCTTATCATATATGGTACGTGTCTTTTTTTCCTGAGTTTCTTTATCTACATAGGTTTCTGTTCTTTTAAGATAGCCTCTTTTTTCTCGTTTAATCAATTTCCCATTATAGACCTTAAAATTTTGAACCGCTCCTTCTATAATTGCTTTTGAATTTAAAACAACACCGCTTTTCACTGGTTTCTTAGTCCTATCATATTCATAAGCTTTTTTAATAAATGGATCACTCTCAAAGTTTTTAACAGAACCAGTAACCACTTCATATAAAGGTGATTCTATTTCATTAATCCCATTAATTAATTTACTTTTTAACTGATCGGCCAATGTCTGGTAGGATGTATAGTTGGCTTTGATACTTGAAATAGCAATTGTTATTTTAGCACTATCTAAAGACTGATTCATTAAATCAATACTATTTTCGTACACCTTAACTTTGTCGATAATATTTTTGAATACAAAGTAAGCTGAACGATACATTTGACTTCCCATCATCTCCTTGCCCTCTCGATAAACAGGCTCATATTTTGCAATAATCCACTTCGATTTAGCGTCTTTATAATTGTTATTCAAAGATAAGATTTCAGCGAACATCCTTTCAGAACTGGCAAATTCCTCAACATCAAGCGCTTTCGAAGCTTCCTGATAGAGTGTATTTAAATAAGTATCCTCTACTTCTTGATAATAGGATCTCTGCTCTTCAGGAAAAATAAGATTGATACCCACTTTTTTCAACTTATTGTTGTAATTATCTGCATTTATAAACGCATATACTGCATCTTTAGGTGTTCCATTCTGATACTGACTTTTAAACTTTTCAATATAATCCTCTAACACCAATTGTCCGGTCCGTTGAAGTCCAAGTTTGGCATCAATATTATTAATATTCTTTGTTAGAGAATTGTAATAATTATTAGCGGCATCAGAATAGAGGCCAGAGCTTTCTAATTCAAGAGCTTTTTTAACATACCTTTTACTGGCACATCCCCCTAATATTAGAATTAAACTTATCAGTAGAAATAATTGTCTCATGCGATTCATTTTTTCATTTATTACATGAACTATCATTAAATTTTTCACGATAGTTTCATATATATATATTTAAATTTTGTTTTGTTATTTATCCTTTTTATTCAAACTCATTTCCATATTCTTACTGCATCATTTCAATAAGGTTACCATCCTGAGTGAAAAATCTTCTCATTAGATTGGCAGTTAAACATGAATGAACGGGTAATATTCCAACAATATTACCGGGAATAATCTTTCCTTCATATTCTTTCTTTACAGAAATCACGCCATGTTCTTGCGATAAAGCTTTCACCTCACCAATTACCTTTTCAACATTCCATGTATCACCATTAAATACAACCACTTTACCATATGAAATGGAACTATCTGCTAATTTCACCATGTCTTTTGATAAATGAATAGCTCCTCCATGTACCACTATCTCATTTCTACTTTGATGTACAGCCAATACCGGCGCAGCTAAGCAGACTGCTATATCATTTAAAGTGCAGCTCCCTATTTGATATTGCATATAATCATAAAAGACAAAATTACCGGGACGAAATTCATCAATACCATAAAAGTCATCATATACTGAGCAACTTGGAGTATCTCCCCATGATAATTGCATTAACGGAAAACTGTCTTTCAAAAAAGCTTTTAATGCCAACATTTTATCCAAAGATTTTTGGGACATTTGCTGAATTTCATCTTTCGATCGTGCATTATATGTATTACCGGCATGTGTAAGAAAACCAATAAATATAAGATTTTTAGAATGTTCAAGAATGGATAATAACTTCTTTATTTCACCTAATTCCACAGCATCAATACCGGTTCTATGATATCCAGTATCAACCTTGATATATACACCTACCGGATTTGATATTTGCTTTTCAAGCTGAATTACAGACGCTTCATCCTCCAACAAAATATTTAAATTAATATTTGAAGCAAGTTCATTTATAACATTTGCATGAATTGAATTTGCAGAGAGAGCTACTGTGATATCCTTCCAACCATTTTGTTGAAAATAAGAAGCCATTTGAAATGAGGATACAGTAATACAATCAACACCTTCATCTATAAACCAATTACCAACAGTAGCTGACTGATGTGTTTTAAAATGAGGGCGAAACAATCCTCCAAATTTCTTAATCCGCATGGCCATTTTATTGATATTAGCCTTACAAATTTCTGTATTCAATATCAATGTTGGCTCTATAATCTGATGCATAAATGTTGCGTTAAAAACTTACACAAAATATATATAAAACACCATTCTGCAATAATATTTTGTAATAACCTGAGCTTCCGGGTTAATTCAGCATACATTACAAATAAAAAAACCTGATCAACAAAGGTCAATCAGGCTATTTATATTATAAGTAGTGATACTTACTTTCCCTTACGAACAATAGTTTGATCGCGATCAGGACCCACTGATACAATGGTAATAGGTACCTCCAATTCTTTTTCTAAATAATCGATATAATTTTTTAATTCAGCAGGAAAATCATCTTCTGATTTTAATCCGGTTAAGTCTTCTTTCCAACCAGGAAGTTCAGTATATCCCACTTCCATGTTTTCTGGAAGTTCATATGGAAACTCAGTTATATCTTCTCCGTTTATTTTATAAGAAGTACCCACTTTTATTGTTTCAAAAGAACTTAGCACATCTCCTTTTGTCATAATTAATTGAGTAACTCCATTAATCATTACTGAATATTTCAGTGCTACCAAGTCCAACCAACCACATCTTCTCGGACGACCCGTTGTTGCCCCAAACTCATGCCCTGCCTTACGAAGCAGTTCCCCTGTTTCACATTCCAATTCTGTTGGGAACGGACCACTCCCCACACGTGTACAATAAGCCTTAAAAATACCGTATACTTCTCCTATCTTATTGGGTGCTACCCCCATACCTGTACAAGCTCCTGCACATATGGTATTTGAAGAAGTCACAAAAGGATATGATCCAAAGTCAATATCAAGTAAAGTACCCTGAGCACCTTCTGCCAAAACACTTTTCCCACTTTTCAGGTAACCATTAATCTGGTGCTCACTATCAATCAGTTTGAATTTTTTTAGACATTCAATACCTTCTTTAAGTCCCTTTTCAAACTCTTCAATATTGTATTCAAAATCATACATTGAAAGAAGTAGCTCATGCTTCTTCTTTAAATCATCATATTTTTTATCAAAATCGTTTAATACATCTCCTACTCTTAAACCATTCCTACCTGTTTTATCCATATAGGTTGGTCCAATGCCCTTCAAAGTAGATCCAATTTTTGTTTTCCCTTTAGAAGCTTCAGAAGCAGCATCTAAAATCCTATGAGTAGGCAATATCAGATGTGCTTTTTTAGAAATGATCAGGTTCTTAGTCAAGTCCATGCCTTTAGCCTCCAACTCATCAATCTCCTGTTTAAAGCTGATAGGGTCAAGAACAACACCATTACCTATAATATTCATCTTGGTATCATGGAATATGCCTGAAGGAATATTATGCAATACATGCTTAATATTATTAAACTCAAGTGTATGACCGGCATTGGGTCCTCCTTGAAACCTTGTTATTACATCATATTTAGGCGTAAGCACATCAACTACTTTACCTTTGCCCTCGTCTCCCCACTGAAGACCAAGTAGAACATCAACTTTCATTTGTATTTAAAATTAGGATCACAACACAAACATACAGCACAGAATTATTAATTTAACCCTATGGCATTTTTGGTCATGAGTGTTTCATTTGTAATAATTTCAATTTTAGCAAATTCTGACTTTAATATGCTAAAATTTCGACCGGTAAAAATAGCTATTAAAAATGGGATAATGTCATGGTTTTAATATATTTTTTACCATTAAAGCAAAAGCTCAAATATATCGTACCACTGAGAGTAGATTTACATGTTGAATTTTAATAGGAAATCAAATTATTGGCACTTCTGACATTTACCATAAATATATAATGAATGATGTGACACCTGAAATTCCATTGTTTCTCGAGCATTGTTCAATACTGTTTGAATGCCCGGATCACAAAACTCAGTAACGCTTCCGCAATTTGTACAAATAAGGTGATCGTGTTGTTTTGATTCAAAAGCTTTTTCAAATTGAGCAATATTCTTTCCAAACTGATGCTTAATTACCAATTTACATTCTAAAAGCAAATCGATGGTGTTATATAAAGTGGCCCTACTAACTCTATAATTTTTATTCTTCATAAAAATATAGAGCGATTCGATGTCAAAATGACCATCACGAGAATATATTTCTTCTAATATTGCAAATCTTTCAGGCGTTTTCCGGTGACCATTATTCTGCAAAAATTCTGTAAAAATCTGCTTCACCACGTCTTTAGCTTTCACCTTATCCATAAATAATCCTATTAAAAACAACAGGTTAAAGATATATATTTTAACCCAAAAAAGAAAAGTTGTTTAGACTAAATTAAAACAAGCAGTTATTTTTGAATCCGTTCTTGTCTGGTAACCCCATGAACACCTTTAATTTTCATTATATTATAAATCAAATTATTAAGATCCTCAACATTATGTATATAGAGATTTATGGTTCCATCGAATATCCCATCGTGACTTTCAATATGAATAGAGCGCATATTAACATTCTGATCATCTGAAATTACTTTTGTTATTTTACTTACGATACCAATTTGATCAATACCTGTAAGGTTTATTATGGCCAAAAATGAGAGTAATTTATGCGTGGTCCATTCTGCGGATACAATTTGATTTCCCTGACTTGACATTAATTTGATGGCAACCGGACACTTTCTACTGTGGAGAATTACTTTTTCATCATCATCTATATAACCAACTACATCATCTCCCGGGATTGGATTACAACAACTCGCAATAATATAATTATCATTTCCTGAGTCATCCGATAATATTAAAGGTTTGCGTTTATCAACTTTGGGAGTTTCTAAATTCTTTTCCTTTTTACCCCCACCAAATTGTAATCGCCAATACTTAATAAGTTTGTTTGATGATTTTTCACTTAAAATTTTATCCAGATTATCCAGAGTAATTTTTTCACTTCCTATCTTAAAATAAAGTTCTTCTTTTCTTTCGATTTTATGAAAGCGGAGCAGCTTATTTAAGATTCTGTTGTTGGTAGTTAATTTCTTTTTATTAAGTGCTTCCTCAACTAACTTTTCTCCAATACTTATTATTTCTTTCCGCTCCTTTTTAAAGACATCCTTAATGGCTTTTTTCGCCTTTGCAGTTGTAACTACCTTAATCCAATCAAATTTCGGATTTTGTTTTTCAGATGTCAATACCTCTACCTGATCTCCACTCTTTAGTTCGTAGCTTATTGGAACCAATTTATAATTCACTTTTGCTCCAATACATTTATAACCTAATTTGGTATGTATTTCAAAGGCAAAATCAAGCGCTGTAGCTCCCTTAGGCATTACTTTCACATCTCCTTTTGGTGTAAACACCATGATTTCAGATGCAAATAAATTAAGCTTAAAATCGTCCAAAAACTCCATGGAGTCTGATGATGGATTTTCAAGCAGATCTCGGATTCGCCGCAGCCAATTATCCAGCTCCGATTCCTTATCCTGAACCCCTTTATATTTATAATGAGCTGCAAAACCGCGTTCAGCAATTTCATTCATTCGCTCACTACGAATTTGTATTTCAACCCATTTACCATCTGTACCCATAACTGTGGCATGAAGTGCTTCATATCCGTTAGCTTTCGGGGTACTAACCCAATCTCTTAACCTATCTGGCTTTGGTCTGTATATATCTGTTATTAATGAATAAATATTCCAACATTGTGCTTTTTCAGGAGAGAATGCGTTTTGTTTAAAAACAATTCGAATGGCTAAAACATCATAAATTTCATCGACCGGAATATTCTTTTTCTGCATTTTATTCCAGATAGAATATACCGATTTAGGACGAGCTTTAATATCAAATTCAATACCGGCTTTACTTAGCGATTCACTAATTGTACCAATGAATTTCCCTAAAACATCTCGATTCTTAAGCTCCTTTGATTCAATTTTATCTACAATATCCTGATACACACTGGGGTGCTCATATTTTAAACTTAAATCCTCCAGTTCTGTTTTTAACGAATATAGCCCTAACCTATGAGCCAGAGGGGCATACATAAACAATGTTTCACCTGCTATTTTCAGTCGTTTATGTTCGGGCATTGAGCCCAGGGTTCTCATATTATGGAGTCTGTCTGCCAGTTTAATAATAATAACCCTGACATCCTCAACCATTGTAAGCAAGAGTTTTCGGAAATTCTCGGCCTGAGCCGATTGTTTTTTATCAAAAACACCCGAAAGCTTTGTCAATCCATCAACAATGGAGGCTACTTTTTTTCCAAAAATACCTTCCAGATCTTCATATGTATAATCTGTATCTTCTATTACGTCATGCAATAAGGCCGCTGCTACCCCAGTACTTCCCAAACCAATCTCCTCAGCCACAATTCGGGCTACAGCTAACGGATGTAATATATATGGCTCTCCTGACTTTCTACGTACTCCTTTATGAGCTTCACGTGCCAACTCAAATGCCTTATTTACAAGCTTAAGCCCATTCTCCGTTTGACAACGAGGACACAAACCTATTAAAGTTTCAAACTCCTTTCTGATAAGTTTCTTTTCTTCTATTTCACTTAAAGTTTTGTTCATTCAGGAATTCCGATTCATTACAGTTAAAAACAGACCATTTACACCACTCTTGCATAACTGGCAATAATAAGTAAAAAAATACTATTTTCCTGCTATTACAACATAAAATTCATCTTTTACAAAATACTTATTTGCCAGCTCTTTCAATTGTTCTGCCGATATTTTTATGATGGTCTCTTCTAATTTTTTATAATAATTATAATCCAGGTCAAAACCAAACAATCCTCTATAAGCATCTGAAATCGCAAAAGGACCATCCAGGTTTCTCATTAAGTCACCAACCATATAGTTTCTAACCCGATCTAACTCTTCTTTATCAACAACTTCCGTACAAATCCTGTTCATCTCATTAAAAACCTCCTGCACTGCTATCTCTCTCTTTTCCGACAGAACTTCGGTAGTCACTCCAATTACACCTGCCTCTATATATGAAATCATATAGGATGAAATACCATATGTAAGCCCCTTTTCTTCTCTTAGGTTATTCATTAATCTGGATCCGAAATAGCCTCCGAAAATTGTATTTAAAACCAACAACGGAATATAGTCGGGATGATCCTTTGTAACGCCGCTTCTTACAATTTTAATAGCTGACTGCATGGCGCCCTCTTTTTCAACTAAATGAAAATGATTACCTTCAGGAATGACCAAAGGCAAAGCATCCTCAGTCACAGATTTATTTTCCCAATCGTTGCCTCCAAAATGCTTATTAAGTAATTCCTTTATAGCCTTTGAAGGTTGACCTGCCACCACAATGGAACAGTTTTTTGAAGTGTAACGGGATTGGTGAAATTGTTTTATATCCTCTAAACAAATATCATCATAATGATAAAGTTTTGCAACCCTTCCGTAAGGATGATCGGCTCCAAAAAGAACCTCCTGCGATTTTCGGTAAGCCAGAGTTTTTACTTTCTCTGAATCTACCATATATTCCTGTTTCCTTTTAGCCAGATAGACATCAAATTCATGAGGTTCAAATGCAGGTCTTTTTATGATATCCTCTATAACAGGTAGCAGCTGTGGCAAATACTTTGTTAAGGCATATAACGACAATTGTGCATGATGATAATTGGTTGATTGTCCTAAAAAAGCACCATAAAAATCAATTTTCTCAGCCACTTCCATGGAACTCATTGATTTAGTACCCTCCTGCATTAAATAATTTGTAAAGGAAGCCACCAAAGGTTTTGGTGCGCGGATAGCACCTGCAGAAAAAATAAAATCAATTTTAACTACATCCTGTGTACCGCCTTCAATTAGGTGAATTGGGATATTATTATTTAAATTAAAATCACTGCTATCCAAAATATTTAATCCTGAAGGCAATACAAACGATGGAGTACTCTCTCTCATTAACATATATTTCTCTTTTTTTCCTTTGACAGGTAATATAATTTAGAACAGTTGGATTCAACTAATACACTATTAGCACACTTATTAATATGCTGTGCATCAATTTTCTGATAATGGTCAACTTCACAGTTTATATCTTCAGCAGCACCAAGCAATTCAAACTGTGCTAAATTCATAGCTTTATTTAAATAATTTATTTCCGAAAACATGAGTGTTGATTCTACTTTATTCTTAACTTTCTGAAGTTCATAGTCCTCAACCAATGTTGTTTTTATTTCATCAATCTCTTTCCATATGGCTTTTTCCGCTTCATATATTGAAATATCATCAGATACATGTCCGGCAAAAGTAAATAACCCATTTTCGATATCTCCGGAAATATATGCATGTACATCAGTAAAAAGCTTTTGTTGTTTCACCAAACGCTGATACAACCTTGAACTAGCCCCATTGGATAAAACATCCGATAACAGATCCAGGGCATAATAATCTCTTTCATTTCTTCCACACATATGAAAAACCATTTGGAACATATCCGAAGGAACATCTCTTTCCACAGTTAATTCACGCATTTCTGTTTGCTTAGGCTCTTCAGGTAAATTGCGCTTTACAACATTACGCGCAGGTATGGTTCCAAACCATTTTTCAACCAATTTATATACTTCATCTGGATCAATATTTCCTGTTATGGTTACAATGGCATTATTAGGAGCATAATGAGAAAAAAAGAAATTTTTCACATCTTCTAAACTAGCATCTTCAATATGCTTTACCTCTTTACCAATTGTTGGCCATTGATATGGATGAACTTTATATGCCAAAGGCTTTAAAAGCAAAGGAACATCTCCATAAGGTTGGTTTAGATATCTTTGTTTGAATTCTTCCACAACCACTTTTTTTTGAACATCTAATGATTCCTGCGAAAAATTAAGTTCAAGCATTCTATCTGATTCCAACCAAAGACCAGTTTCCAGGTTTGATGCAGGTAAGGTCAAATAATAATTGGTTAAATCGTTACTTGTCCATGCATTATTATCTCCTCCCACATTTTGAAGGGGAGCATCATATGAAGGTATATTTATACTTCCTCCAAACATCAGATGTTCAAATAAGTGAGCAAATCCGGTTTTATTGGGATCTTCATCTTTTGCACCTACATCATACAATACATTAATAGCTGCAAGAGGCGTGGTTTTGTCACTATGAACAACCAATCGAAGTCCATTTTCCAAAGTAAACTTTTTGATCTCAATCATAACCTATTATTAAAATGAACTATTTTTAACTACATTATTTAAGGTCTGATGAAATTCCTTAATAATATCTTGGATGATAACACTAACTGGCAAAACTTTATCAATCAAGGCAGAAACTTGTCCAATTTCCAATTCTCCTTCCTCTAGATCTCCCAGAAACATTCCTTTTTTAGCTCTTCCTTTACCCAATAAATCACGAAGTTCTTCAATTGAAGCCCCTCTTTTCTGTGCTTCATCCACCAAGGAAGAGAATTTATTATGTATAAGTCGAACAGGAGCAAGTTGCTTCAGTGTTAATGTAGTACCTCCTTCGCCAGCTTCAATTACTTTTTTCAGGAATTCCGGATGAGCAGAAGACTCTTTACTCGCTGCAAATCTGGAACCCATCTGTATACCATCTGCCCCTAAGGCCATAGCTGCAGCCATAGCTTTACCTGATCCAATTCCTCCGGCAGCAATTAATGGCAAAGTTGTTTTCTGACTTATTTGAGGAATTAAAACCATTGTTGTTGTTTCTTCCCTGCTATTATGGCCACCTGCTTCAAATCCTTCTGCAACTAAAGCATCAACTCCGCTATCTTCACACTTTTTAGCAAAACGACTATTAGCTATTACATGTGCAACCGTTATGCCATTCTCTTTTAATTTTGATGTAAATTTAGATGGACTACCAGCACTTGTAAATACGATTTTAACTCCTTCTTCAATTACTAAATCAATTAACTTATCAACATCCGGATACAATAATGGAATATTAACCCCCCAAGGCTTATCTGTTGCCTTTTTCATTTTATGTATGTGTTCTTTAAGAACATCAGGATACATTGAACCAGCCCCTATTAGTCCCAATCCCCCATTGTTACTCACCGCAGAAGCTAATTTCCATCCACTACACCATACCATACCCCCCTGAACAATTGGGTATTTAATTTTAAATAAGTCTGTTACCTTATTTGCCATATATTTCTATCAAATTATTAGTATTTAAATTAATTCTACAGGTACACACCATTTATTACACAGCTATAAGATTATGTAATAAAATATTTAATGATAAAGCCAGCATTATTACGATTGACATTCATTCATCATAGCATCATAATACCACTATTAATATTTAAAGGTAAGCTAGCAAAGATATTAAATTATTAGACGTAGTTACCATTAACCGAGTTCGACAAAATTTTGAATCCAGATTTATCCAAACAATTCTGAATTTATTTAAACTATTGAAAAATAAATTTAATCACCAAAAATAGACATTTCATCAAATTTAAGAATCACACACAATACGTATATATCTGTATATGTGTACGTTACAACAAAAACATACACACTTCACATTTTTGTCTCACAATAATTGTTACATTTTTTAACATTAATTGCTAACTTCAATATTCTTTTAAAACAAATATTAAAAACAAACATCAAACCTTAATTCATTATGATTATAATAAAATGGAACCACAAAAGCGGAATCCTGGATGTAACTATTAAAAAAAATACAACAATTCAGGAGTTTATAAAGTTTTTTAATATTATTAAAAAAAACAATTCCTATTCCAGATGCCTGAGCATTCACCTGATGGCTCCTGAAGGCTTTGAAAATATTACTTTTTCAAACCTCTCTCATATCTCTAATGGCATTAAGCAAGCAACTGCAAAATATGACCATATTAATTTTGCTTTTACGGTAATTAACAAAAGAGAGGAACAGCTTTCATTTCACCTTAAAAACTTAATCTCTCAATATAACTGTCAGATAGAAACGTTTCAGTGTTTCAAAGGTGCTTTACGTTGGTTACGTCGTAATCAGCAGTATAATGTGCATCCGGTAGTCATCCACAAAAAAGCAGGATAAAACAACCCTCACAATATTATCCAAACAAATCAATCTAAAACCTTAAAAAACCTAATTATGGCAAGAAGTAAATCCTTTGACAATAAGTCAATTAAGTGCGACCAAGCTCATTCTATTAATTATTTTTCTCATTTATATGGAAAGGACGAAAAAGTGGAAAGATTTTTAAGAAGACATTTTGCATTAAAAACCATCCATGACAAAACTCACATTGAACTTTTCAGAATGATTGAAAAAGAACTTGGTGTACCTATTCCTTAATCACATTTTATTTTGAACAAACTACTCTTTCGAAATTTCCAGGGTAGTTTGTTCTTTTTTTTACAAGCATTTCTCATTTTGGTTAGAACTCCACTTTTATTCCTATAGTAGGCAATACGGTTCCATTCTCTGTTATAATTTTTGAAAACACATACCGCTGTTCACTTTCTGGTACAGATGGATTTTCAATTATAGCATTTCCTGAACTATCAAGTTTTTTCACATACTTTACAGGATCCTTTATCTTAAAATTATATAAATTCTGAATATCCAGATAAAAGCCCAAAGCCCACTTCTTAAACACATATAGTTTATCCAATCTGATATCCAATTGATGAAAAGCATTTAACCTTTCCTCATTAAATCTATTATAATCCAATTTTTCTCGTCCTTCCGAATCCCATACTTCTTTTAATGTAGTTTTATCCTCATCTACAGGAGTATAAGGTGCACCCCCTATATAACGCCACTTAATACCTATATCCCAATTTCTTTTCAATTCCTTATTTATTGTCAATGTTAATAAATGTCGGTTATCCCATGCACTTGGAATATAAGCACCAGAAAGATCTTCAAACTCACTCCTTACAAAAGTATAGGAAGATACAAAACTGAATCCATTGGAAGTTTTTTGCCTTGCCATAATTTCAAAGCCATAAGCCCTACCGTTTCCTATGGATTTTACTTCCTCATCCCCAACAACTCCAAAATCACCTCCTTTATTAGCTAATGAAATTGAATCTCGTATTGAAAACGGATAATTTCCATATTTTTTATAAAATCCTTCAAAAGTATATTTCGAAGAATTATTAGGTTGATATTTAAGGCCCATTATAAACTGATCGGAATATATATACTTTAAATCGTTGGATTTATTTATTAATACATTATTGGAATCCTTGTAACCCATTGTTGTATATGCGGGCAACTGATAATATCTACCCAAACTAAAGTTATAAGATAATGGAGATAGCAATATTACAGATACTGACAAGCGTGGACTAAATTGATTAAACAAGTTAGACATAGATTCTGAGTAAGAATTACCATCCATCCTGAATCCCAGAGAAAAATCAATACGTTTGTTAACAACCGATTTATTAATTGTTCCAAACACACCATACTTCACAAAATCCAATGTAGTATTGTAATCCACCTCAATAACATTATCACCTGATAATTCCTTTCGATAGGTAGCATTGGTATATGAAGAACTTTCAAATGACACACCTCCATTATATGTAAATTGGTTTCCAATTGAATATAACTCTACTCTGAACTTGTTATCTGTTTCTGTTGACGAATATTTTGTTGTAAGATTATCAGGCAATTCAATATTATTCAGATATTTAAATGCAGAATTATCCAAATGACTTCGACTAGCAACAACAGACAGGTAACTCTTTGTAAAATAATGCTTATAGTTAGCTCCAATTGTATAGCTCCATTGTTCATTTACTGGAATATAAGATAAGATATATTGATTTTCGGGTGTTTCAGATGCTTTATCGTTTAAATCAAACTTATCAATAGCTGTAAAACCCAAAAATGTTATCTCGTTTTGTGTATTTATTTTCGTTTTTGTTTTAAACTGAAAATCGGTAAATGTGGGTAAAAAAGGTAAATCTAATGCTGAAAATAAAAATTGTAAATATGACTGCCGAACAGAGGCAAGCATACTAGTTTTTTCAGAAATCGGGGATGAAACAGAAAGTCCCATCTCACTTGCTCCGAGAGTTCCCTTAAAATCTGTCTTATCTTTATTTCCTTCCTTTTGTTTGATTTCCAATATGGAGCTTAGGGCATTTCCACGTGAAGAAGGAAAGGCTCCAGAATAAAAATCGACTTCCCTGATAAAATCAACATTTAAAATCCCCACAGGTCCTCCGGATGCACCTTGAGTAGAAAAGTGATTTATAGTAGGAATCTCTATTCCATCCACATAAAATCTGTTTTCTGATGGGCCTCCTCCCCTAACAATGATATCATTACGAAAAGATACTGTACTTGCCACTCCCGGGAAAGATTGAATTACTTTAGAAATATCCCGGTTAGCTCCTGCACTTTTTTCTATCTGATCAACGCCAATTCTTTTAAGTGAGTTAGGACTTTCCTTTTTTTCAATAAAAGGAGATGATTTCACTACCACCTCAGTAATTGACTGTGATGTTGGCTCTAATGCTATTTCAATAAAATTAGAACCTACTCTTGAAATGTATATTTCTTCTGTAATTAATGGTTTATAACCAAGATAGGAAAGCTTTAACTGAACAAATTCCTGATCTCCGGTATTTATTTCGAAATTCCCCAAAGTATCGGTGCTTGTTCCAACTGTTGTATTATAAACAATTATATTGACAAAGGGTAATGACTGATTAGAATATGCATCCTTAACATGTCCCTTTAACCACTGATTTTGAGCTTTCAAATGCCATCCACAAAAAATCAGAATTACAGCAATGATAAATATACCTCTCATTTATTGTTTAATTATTTATATAATCTTTTAAACATATGTAATTGCAAATAGTTCATGATTACGATAACTATTTATTAAGGCAGACCAAATAAAAACCTCTCACGTAGTTAAACAAGCCAAATATTTTATAAATTGGACAAATGAATTACAAGTCCTTAAAAGATATCTAAATTTAGATGGCAAAAGAAACACTACGTAAAAGATTTTTTATTTGGAGACTTAGACATATTAGTAATCGTCAATTTTTAATATTACTAAGTATTATCATAGGTATAGCAGCCGGGCTAGCAGCTGTAATTATTAAAAAATCTGTTGGATTTATTCATCATTATGTATTGGAAGTAATTCATCTTAGCGGATTTGAATGGCTCTACCTAGTTGCTCCGGGAATTGGTATTTTCTTAGCCGTTATATTTATTAAACACATTGTACGCAGGCCGGTTAGACACGGTATTCCCAATGTATTGTATGCTATCTCAAAAAACCAAGGGTTAATGAACAGCCACAATATGATTTCATCTGTAATCGCCAGTTCATTTACTGTTGGCTTTGGAGGATCTGTTGGGCTTGAAGGACCAACCGTTTCTACCGGAGCAGCCATTGGCTCTAACATAGGTAAAATGCTCCATCTTAATTACAGACAGATCACTTTACTATTGGGCTGTGCTTGTGCAGGTGCCATGTCTGCCATTTTTAAAGCTCCCATTGCAGCCATTGTATTTGCTTTAGAAGTAATAATGCTCGATCTTACTTTAGCCTCGTTGGTTCCTCTATTACTTTCATCGGCGTCAGCTGTAGTGGTATCCTATCTTTTCCTTGGACAGCAAGTGTTATACCCATTTAAGGTAGATTACACTTATACATTGTCTGAGCTAACTTTTTATGTGATACTGGGATTAGTTTGCGGATTGGTAGCAACCTATTTCACACGAATGTACATCATCATTGAGAGATTATTTGAAAAAATTAACAATGGATGGTCACGCCTGGGATTCGGAGCATTATCTTTGGGCATACTTCTTATGTTTTTTCCCCATTTATTTGGCGAAGGATATGAGGTAATTAACGGGGCTCTTAATGGTGAATTATTTTATTTACATGATGTTGGAATTTTTAGTCATCTCAATGAATCATTCCTGAACTTTTTAATAATAATGACTCTTACCATAGGTGTAAAAGTTATTGCAACCTCCATTACTTTTGGTAGTGGTGGAGTTGGAGGAATTTTTGCACCTACCTTATTTATGGGAGCAAACACTGGTGTTTTATTTGCTACTATAGTTAATAAGTTTGGATGGATTAAGCTACCTGTAAATAACTTTGCCCTCATTGCTATGGCCGGATTAATTGCAGGAGTACTACATGCTCCATTAACTGGTTTATTTTTAATTGCTGACCTTTCTGGTGGTTACAGCTTATTTTTACCCTTAATGATAACAGCAACGATAAGCTATGTCACTGCCAAAACTTTTGAAAAACACTCTGTATATACTCATCAATTAGCAAAACGAAAGGAATTATTAACTCATGATAAGGATCAAAACATTATGACCTTAATGGATGTAAACAAATTGATAGAAACTGATTTTGCCATCATTTCACCTGAAGCCACACTTGGTGATTTGGTCAAAGTCATATCAAAAGCACATAGAAACTTGTTCCCAGTAGTTGATAAAAATAACATATTGCAAGGCATGGTGAAAATGGATGATATCAGGGAAATTATTTTTGAACCTGAAAAGTACAGTACGGTAAAGGTAAAAGATCTAATGTACATGCCTGAGTTTTTTATCAGTCCGGATGACAACATGGAAGATTTGGTGGAGATATTCAGAAAATCAGGAAGATTTAATGTGGCAGTAATCGACAGGGGTAAGTATCATGGATTTATATCAAGGGCTAATGCCTTTACTGCTTATAGAAATCACCTAAAAATGTTCTCCTCTGATTATTAGAAGAGTAATTTAATCCTTTTTTTTGGAAATTAACATTAAACCATGAACCGCTTACAGATTCTTCAAAGAATAAGAGAGCAACAAGAAAACAGTAATCAACAATACTTCTCAAAAGGTATTTTTCCATCATACAGAACTAATACTGTTTTAAACATTAAGCACCCTGATGACAATATATTTTTCTCTGCATCTGTTTTGTACATACTAAAATCCCACTCCAGATTTCTGACTATAAAAGAATTAGATATCATTAATGAGATAGAATTTACTTTAGCACCAAATTTTAAAAATTACATAGATAAAAAAGACAGAAACTCCTATAATTTTTGGCAAAAAAAAGCTAACAAACACTTTCCTTACGGTTATTTATTACACCATTTTAATAAATTCAAATTACCTGATGATGTTGATACGACATCAATGATTCATATGGTATCTGATTACAATAAGCACGAAGCCAATAAAACAAAAGAATTTCTCCCATTATATGCGAATAAGTATAAAAATACAATAGGAAACGGGCACCATCAACTTCGAGATTTAAAAGCATATTCCACATGGTTTGGTGAAAAAATGCCTATTGAATTCGACATTTGTGTACTAAGCAATGTAATGCTTTGGAATCATCACTATGAATTTGAAAATACAACTAACGATAATGATACTCTAAAATTAATTGGAGAAACAATTAAATATTCACTTTACTTTAAGTCTGCATTTAAATCATCGCCCGAATATCCGAAAATAGAAATCATTTTATATCATTTGGCTCGATTGTTGGCTCAAACAAACATATTACAAGAATACCGATCCAAACTCATTACTGACATAGAGAATATCATCATAAAAGTAAAAAACCCCTTCGCTCAGATGCTTCTAGAATCCTCTTTAATTAAATTAGGGGTAAAACTAAAACACACAAACCCGAATAATTTAACTATTGAACCTCAAAAATACTGGTGGTTTACAGCTGGTTTTCTGTCTGTATATTCAAATGCTTTGATACAAAAAATCGCACCAATGTCCTTCGTGCACTTTCGATTCAGCTGCCCGGCTTTTAATTTAGCATTAATATTTGAAAACTGTGTATTGCACGATGCTTTCCAATCGAAGAATTGATAACTAGTGTCGTCTATAAAGTCCAACTACTGCGTTGTTGCTCAATATCCACATCCTCGTATACGCTAGTTATACTGCGGTTTGAATTTTTCACACGCCTTGTATTTAAACTTTATAAGCCAAACACCCCACTTTATGGACAGGCACTGACTATAAACCAATAATAACTTAACAATACATTTCTGAAAAGATTCAAATTACTTGCTTATTTTTTTGAATACTTACCCGATGCTTATATGTTTGTATGGCATCCATCAATTCCTGATAATTATTTGTTCTCATTACCATATCCCTTAGTTTTGCTGCTTGCGGCAAATTAGAAGTATAAATTTTAAAGAACCTTCTAAGTATAACCCAGGGTTTCTTATGTTCCCATGTTTTATTGAACAAGGAAGCATGTTGAATCATGGCCTCTAATTTTTCTTCAATACCAATACTTTCTTTGCCATTTGCAAACATCCAGAAGTCGGAAAACACCCCTCTTCCAACCATGACGCCATCACATTCGGACTCTTGCATATTCACTTTCCCTTCAGATACCGAATGCACATCACCATTTCCAATGATTTTTACTTGTGGATTAATTTCGTCTCTGAGTTTAGATACTTTCTGAATTTCATTCCAATCTGCTTTCCCTTCCGACATTTGTTTTTGAGTTCGACCGTGAATGGTAAGAGCAGAAATAGGTGTATTTAATAATTTTGCAGTCCAGTTAATTGTATCCAATTGCTTAAACCCAACCCGTGTTTTTACACTTACTGGTAAATGAGTAGCATTGCTGGTGGCTATGATAATTTCTTTGGCGAGATCCGGATTTAATATTAAGGCTGAACATGCCCCTTTTTTAATAATATTTTTTTGAGGACATCCCATGTTAATATCAATTCCATCAAATTGACCTGTTTCGGTAATGTATTCTGCAGTCTGCTCAAACTTTTTGGGATCCGTTCCCCAGATTTGAGCCACTAATTTAATTCCTTTCTTTCTGAGTAACTTTTCCTCTGATTGATTTACTTTTAATCTGTGAATAACTTTAGACCGGCCAATTTCATGACAAAAACCATCAGTTGATAAAAATTCAGTAAAAAGTACTTTCAATGAATGATCATCTGAGTTATTGATGACCATTTCTCTGAATACAGTATCAGTCACGTCCTCCATTGGCGCCAGACAAAAAAAATCTTCTAAATCATTCCAAAAATTAACACCCATATCTTACATTTCAGAGAGTAACAAATGACCATCGAAATAGTTTTACTATCGCAAAAGTAGCATAACACGCAAATTGGAATAGAGAAACTACCCAACGATATTTTTTCAAAAAAAAAAATCATTTTTTCTTTATTTGAAAAAGGAGGGTCTTCATTTAAAAACCGTAATAATTCGTTTAAAAAAGAGCAATTCAACGTAGATAAACCTTGTTTCCAAACCCCTTCAAACCCCCTGTGCTTTTGGAGGTTTGGACAATATATACTATTTTTGATCCGTCAATAAACAAAAAAAGCTTTTTAAAGTTTTTAAATCCAAAAGCTAACTGATTATTTACGATTATAGATATGAAAAAATGGAAGTTGGTTTATTATAAATTTGAAAAATTAGAAATTGATTTATTATCAATTTTGAATTAAAAATATACCTCCCTAACTAATCAACCTATTCTATAAAAAAAGACTGCCAACCAACCAAACCAGGCAGTTTTTTTTTATTTTGCTTTACACAAGGCAAATAAGTTAAAGTTTAACAAAACTTACTTTTAAATCCAATGAGAAAGAAAGGGAATCTTTTCAGATTCCCTTTCATATTTTTTAATGACGTTTGCGATATTCCCGAGGTCGATCAGTTCTATTATTATCCGATTTATTATCAAATCTTCTTTTATTATTTCTTCTTGGTGGTTTTGCTGTTGCCGGCTCAACATGTAATTTCTCATTTTCAAATGTCTTACCTTTCAATGCGTTTATCACATCTCTTTGAGATCCATCTTCAACTTCAAAAAATGAAAAATTACGCAGCATTTCGATTTTACCAAAACCTATTTTTCTTTTACCACTATTTTCATTCACAAGCCCCATCAACCGTTGAGCTGTTAAATTATGTGCTTTCCCAACATTGATATACAAGCGTCCATAGTTATCGTTTCCTCGTCTGTTTGGTCTGCCATTGCCACTACTATCTACTTCTTTCTTATATACATTCAAATCCTTTGAATCTTTATAGTATGCAATAAATCTGTTAAACTCAACAGAAACAAACTTTTTAATTAATTCTTCACGGTCAAGAGTAGATAATTTCTCGAAAATTTGAGGCAAAAACTCATCAATTTGTTCATGGTTCACTTCAACTTTATCCACCTTATCCACTAGATGAAACAATTGACGCGTACATATTTCATTTCCCGAAGGAATCATCTGACGACTGAATTTGATACCAGAAGTCTTTTCAATCTCCCTAACTTTACTCGCTTCTTTCATGTGAATAATGGCAATACTGGTACCTTTTTTCCCAGCTCTACCAGTACGTCCACTTCTATGTGTATAAGCTTCAATATCATCGGGCAAATTATAATTGATCACGTGTGTTAATTCATTCACATCAATACCTCTGGCAGCCACGTCTGTTGCTACTAATATCTGAAGATGGCGATTTCTAAAACGTTGCATTACCTGATCACGCTGAGCTTGAGATAAATCCCCATGCAACGCATCAGCACTATAACCATCAGACATTAGCTTTTCAGCTACTTCTTTTGTTTCATGGCGAGTTCTACAGAAAACAATTCCATAAATATCTGGATTGATATCGGCAACACGCTTTAATGCTAGATATCTATCACGCGCATGTACCATGTAATATACATGCTCTACTGTATTAGCACCCGCATTTTGCTTACCGATTTTAATTTCAATTGGATCGTTAAGATAGCGATTAGCCATTCTTTCAATTTCTTTTGGCATAGTAGCCGAAAAAAGTAAAGACTGACGCGTATCAGGTGTATTGGAAATAATGGAATCCAACTCATCTTTAAAGCCCATATTCAGCATTTCATCTGCTTCATCTAGCACAAGCCATTCAAGATCAGCTAACTTTAATAAACCTCGTTTAGCCAAATCGTTTACCCTACCCGGAGTACCTACCACAATCTGGGTACCACTCCTCAATTCTCGTATTTGTTTTGAGATATCAGCTCCCCCATATACTGGAGTAACGCTTAACTTAGGTATAAACTTTGAATAAGCATTTAAATCTTTAGTAATCTGTAATGCCAATTCTCTGGTTGGGCATAAAACAAGCGCCTGAACTTTTTTGTTATCCGGATTTATCCTTTCGATAATTGGTATTCCAAATGCAGCAGTTTTTCCTGTTCCTGTTTGCGCTAACGCCACTAAATCTTTTTTTCCATCTTTAAGTTCAGGTATTGTCTTTTCCTGAATTGGGGTTGGATTTACGAATCCTAACTCACCAATAGCCTTTAGAACTTCCGGAGACAATCCGGTTTCTTCGAATGTAATCATAAATTGCTTTTTTTCCAGCTCGCCTCGTTATTCGCCAACAATTAACTGGAAAAGAGAAGCCTACTGAATAATCTTTTTAAAATAAATGATTTGTACCTTTGTCCAAATCGAGTGCAAAGGTAACTTAATTTTAGTTTATTCGTGTATGCGAAAGAACATACCAACTCAACAAAAATAGTAACATCCTATATACCTGAATATTACACAACACCTCCAATCTCACTTTTAACATTCATATACAATAATTTTGCATCCAAAACACACTTTAAGCCATAAAACAGATTAATTCTAAATAGAGCTAATTCTGTCAATATCATGATTTAATAATTTTTTTTGACGAAAATTATCATGTTCATCTCACCTAATTCATATACTTTTGTGCCGTTATGGAGAACGCATCAATTTATTTCAGAAGGTTTCTTATTTGGCGAGTAAAGCATATCAGTCAAAAGAATTTTATTTTATTATTGAGTTTAATTACGGGAATCTTAAGTGGACTAGCTGCTGTATTACTTAAAAACACCATTCATTATACCCATCATCTATTAACGGGTGAATTTCACATTGACAACATTAACTTTCTATACTTGGCTTATCCGGTGATAGGTATTTTTATTGCCGTATTCTTTTCAAAAACGATCATAAAAGATAGTTTGGGGCATGGAGTTTCAAAAATTCTATATTCCTTAAGTAAAGGAGGTGGAAAAATAAAAAGCCACAATAACTTTTCATCGATAATAGCCAGTACATTTACCATTGGATTTGGAGGTTCAGTTGGAGCTGAGGCGCCGATTGTACTTACCGGTGCTTCAATAGGATCCACACTGGGACGTGTATTTCATCAGAACTATAAAACAATATCATTATTGATTGGTTGTGGAGCAGCCGGAGCTATATCCGGAATATTTAAAGCTCCAATGGCAGGGTTAGTATTTACACTGGAAGTTTTAATGCTCGGACTAAGTATGGCCTCCTTGGTACCACTGATTATTTCAGCGTTTAGTGCTGCCACAGTTGCTTATTTTTTTATGGGAGACGGGGCCGAGTTTTCCTGGCAAATTGAAAATTCCTTCTTGTTAAATAACATTCCGTTTTATATTGTATTAGGCGTATTAGGAGGCCTGATTTCTTTGTATTTTACAAGATGTTTAATGTGGTCTGAAAATAAGTTACGTAAAATTAATAATCCCTACTACAGGTTAATTGTTGGAGGTGTTGTACTTAGTGTATTGATTTTTTTATTCCCACAGTTATATGGAGAGGGATATAATACAATTACAGCATTTTTGAGTGGAAATAAAGATATTGTATTTGACAATAGTGTATTCTATCAATTAAGAGGATACGAATGGGCACTTATTATTATACTTGGGCTTTTAGTATTTATTAAGGTAATTGCCTCTGCTGCAACAACGGGCAGTGGTGGTGTTGGAGGTATTTTTGCACCTGCTCTATTCACAGGAGGAGTCATGGGATATTTTTTTGCCAGACTTATTAATGCTACTGGTTGGTATGTATTACCAGAAAGTCATTTTACACTTGTAGGTATGGCAGCTATTATGGCCGGAGTTTTACATGCTCCACTAACTGCCATATTTTTGATTGCTGAAATAACCCATGGATACGAATTATTTGTTCCGCTAATGATCACCTCAACCATATCTTACCTAACTATTATGTATTTTGAACCGCACTCAATTTACACCAAACAACTTGCCAGACGTGGAGAGCTATTAACACACCATAAAGACAAAGCAGTTTTAACGTTGATGAGATTAAACAAGGTACTTGAAACTGACTTTTTACCTGTAAAATCAACAGATACACTTGGTACACTTGTGAAAACCATTGCAAAGGCCCGTAGAAACCTGTTTCCGGTAATTGGTTCAAAGGGCCAATTAAAGGGGATTGTTGTTTTAGATGATATTCGGGAAATCATGTTTAACCATGAACGATATAACGACACAGTGGTAGAGGATCTGATGCAAGTACCCCCTGCTTTTATTGAAATCAATGAAAATATGGATTCCGTTATGAAAAAATTTGAAGAAACCGGAGCATGGAACCTGCCTGTGATTGAAAATGATAAGTATATGGGATTTGTATCTAAATCAAAAATTTTCTCCGTTTATCGAAGAGTACTTATTCACTTTTCAGATGAATAATTTTTTAAAACAGATTTGAAGAATTAAATTTGCACCTCATTTTTTTTACATAGAATATAGCTATCAATTTATTACACATCAGGATGAAGGATTTATTCAACCATTAAGCATCATCCTATAATAAAACTTTTTATGAAACGCGACGATAAAATATTTGAGTTAATTGAAAAGGAACATCAACGCCAGCTTAACGGTATTGAGTTAATTGCTTCCGAAAACTTTGTAAGTGAACAGGTAATGGAAGCAATGGGTTCATATATGACCAACAAATATGCAGAAGGTTATCCTGGTGCCAGATATTATGGTGGTTGTGAAGTAGTTGATCAAAGTGAATCATTAGCCATCGAGCGTCTTTGTAAAATTTATGATGCTGAGTATGCCAACGTTCAACCACATAGTGGTGCGCAGGCAAATATGGCTGTGTTAATGACAGTATTAAATCCTGGTGATAA
>JBNKGY010000031.1:0-27394 GCA_050290065.1 Marinilabiliaceae bacterium | reverse complement strand
TTTGCTTCAAAATTTATATTGTATATCAATCATTTAATAAAATCTGAGCTCTTTATTTTTAATCGAACTGAGGTTAAAAGATACCTGCAAGATACACAAACACGAAAAGTTACAGGAGCAAATCAAACGGCTCAAATCAAAACTAAAGGGTTTGTATCAGCACTTTGGCATTAGGGGCAACTTTGTTAGACTAAACCGCATGTATCAAATTGCGATTTATGCATGGTTTAAATGGTTAAACCGAAAAAGTCAGCGCCACAGCTACACATGGAAAGGGTATAGGAATTTATTGGAGTATTATAAACTTCCTAAACCCCGAATAATTCACTATAATGTTTAAATTTATGCAACAGATATTAAAACATATTGGCTGAGGAGCCGGATACGGGAAATGAGGGATGAAATCACGAGTTCCATAAAAAAGAATACTTATTAGGAATAATTCTGTACGTCCGGAATTGTGGGGGATAGGCGGAGTAATCCGTTATTCTATCCAGATTGGGTATTACTGACAATACACTACACGATGAAGATATTTTGGAAAAAAAATAATATTTTAAACAGACTTAACTTATGGATTGTAGGGACAATGCTTTTTTCAGTATGCATGAATTTTTATCTTCATTATCCTGACTATAATAAAATGTTTGCTGCAATAGTGGCGCAATTCATTGGGTCTTTGATATTAGGATATGTTATATCTATGTTTATAGCTAAGTATAAGAAGAATGACTGGAAGAAAATATGGTTAAAAACATATATTGTAATGGTAGTAATTATTTTAATTTCTTTGGTGTAATGATTGAATTAATAAAAATATATTGGAAAGCTTATAGACTAGAAATTGCAATAATTATTGCTGCATTAATTTTTGGGATTAATTTGCTACTTCCTTTGTCAAATTCAGAATCATATGTTTTTATTGATTCATTGTTTCATGCTTTTGCCTCATTAGGATTCAGTTTAATTATAACTCCTGTTTTTATGTTAGGATACTATGTTAATAAAAAGCAGCAGATTGATAGAAATCCTGGATATAAGATCGAAATGCCAGCAATTTTTACAGTAGACATTTTTTTAAGCGTATTTACGGTTTATTCTGCTTTTGGATTTATATTAGGATTCATTTTTAAGAATATTCAATTGGGATAATAAATGCAAGTGTCCAACAGGCAATATATTTTTGCTGGCAGTTCCAATGTTGAAAGGTATCCAATTGAATCAAAAAAACGTTCCATTATGCTCATTCCTCCAAAAGGAGGTACTTTTTTATCGGAATATTCTATTGGTAGTTTAACCATATGTGTGATATCTATAAATTAAACAACTCCTCCAAAATTATTGCTTTCATCCCAATTATTAACGCTGATCCATTATACTTTCTAATGCAGAGTACAGGTTTAAGCAAAAAAAAGGTTTCTTACCATCGATAGTTATCATCTATCCAACGAGATGACTTACTCCTGATCGGGTAAAAACCTTTTGCTTTACATTTGTAAATGTATGGTGAATTATTTATCTGCATATTATTTGAATATTAATTATGGGTTAAATCATTATTACAGTGGAATAATAATCCAAGTTCTGCATAAGATCTTGGATTCAGACTGCTACTTAAAGGCGGAATCTCTTATGCATTGAATAAAAGACTGATAAACTGCGTAAATTTTTTAGAGTTAGCTAACTAGCCCTAAAAAATATTTCTTGTATATCAGTCTTTTAAATCAATCTGAAACATTGTTCTATTGAATTCCTTAGAAATAAATATTTAACGAGGTATTGTTAAAAAAATAATCAAATTCAAGTTAAATGTTTCCGTTATATCATACTTTGTTTCTTTTCCATTTGCCCTTTTTGAACAGCCACAGAGAAATGCAAGTCATCATTACTTCAGCAATTATGATAGCATAAAAACTTCCTTTATGTGCCAGTTCAGTTTGTATGGATAAATAGTAAGCTAACGGAAGTTCAATAATCCAAAAAGCTATCAGGTTAATCCGGGTAGGGGTGCGAGTGTCACCTGCTCCATTAAAAGCTTGAATTAATACCATTCCTAATCCATACGAAACAAATCCATAACTCACTATTTGTAAGCACTCTTTCCCAATTTTAACCACTTCTACTTCTTGTGTAAATAACCGAATAAAAAATTCAGGTATCACAATAAATATGATACTTAAAGTTCCAAGAAATATCATATTAGCACTGGCGGTAAACCATACCGATTTTTCTGCTCTATCAGGTCTTTGTGCTCCCAGATTTTGCCCTACCAGTGTAGAGGCTGCATTACTCAGTCCCCAGGAAGGAAGCAGGATGAAAATAATAATCCGTATAGCAATTGTGTAGCCTGCAACAGCTTCGCTTCCAAATGATGATACAATCCGAACCAGCCCAATCCAGCTTGCCGTAGCAATTAATGATTGCATGATACCTCCTGCAGATATCTTTAAAACTTTTATGATTCTTCTCCAATCAATACTTAATTTGTTTTTGATCAGTTTCACCCTTGCTGAGGAAGAAAAGAGAATATAAAATTGATAAATAACTGCTATCCCTCTACCTATATTTGTGGCCCAGGCCGCCCCTTTTATTCCCATTTCAGGGAAAATTCCAATCCCAAAAATAAGTAAGGGATCTAATATAATATTTAAGCCATTGGCAATGACAAGCACCCTTAATGAAATGGCTGCATCTCCGGCACCACGAAATATAGCATTGTTAATAAATAATAGCATGATTACCATATTGCCACCCAGCATAATGGTTGAATATCCGCTGAAACTGTTAACCAAAGATTCAGAAGCTCCCATTAAAATTAACATATCTTTGGCATAAGTAATCCCGGGAATAGCGATGCTCAGAGAGATTATCATGCCAACCACTATGGATTGCCAGGCAATGTGAGCTGCTTTAACAGGACGATGTTCTCCTATTCTTCTGGAAACAAGAGCTGTTGTAGCCATGCTTAACCCAAAGGCAACGCTGTAAACAATGGTAATTACCGATTCAGTTATTCCCACTGTGGCAACAGCATCAGCACCGAGTTTTGATACAAAATAAATATCAACTATGGCAAAAATGGATTCCATTACCATTTCAAGTACCATAGGGATGGCCAGAAGAAATATAGCTTTACTCAGTTTTATTTGAGTGTAATCATTGGAAGTGCCAATAATGGCCTCCCAAATATTAAATATAAGTGATCGAACCCTCCTAAATTGATTCGAATTTTTATGGTTGGATTTTACTTGTAATTCGTTCATTATTGTTGAAGTGTAAAAAAATTAAACGTTTGGACAGGCTTGCTTGTTTTGCTAATACAAAATGAAAATTGGGTGTATTCATAGTTACACCAACTTGAATGGTTGAACACATTATCATAATTGAAAAATTTAAATAATTAATAAATGAATTAAAGTTCAGACTGGTAGTCTGTTGATGGTTTTCTGAAAATGTAATTGAGGAATCTCCTGCCCTAATAAAGAGTGGGGTTTACCACGAGGTGGTACAGACAACCGGAGATTTGTGATATAGAAACTTCATGATGATACAAATTAAATGATAATATTTGTTTGCTGCAAGAGTTTTTATCTCACAACAGTTTTTTTAACATGGTAAACGATTTCATTATTAATGATTAATAACAAATCTTTCACAGAAATAAGGATTTTTGCATATGAAATGGACTGATGAGGAATACAATATATTTTTTTCATAGAATATTTCATCTTACTTTTAAACTAAATTCGATTACAATTTTAGGATTTATAACATTGAACTTGAAAAATGTTGGTGATATAATTTTAAGTTTAATCTCATTGTATATTTAGAAGTATGAAGCATAGAAAAATGTGGAATTAAGGATGTTCGTTGGGAAAGCGAGTACTGCTTTCGGCTGACTTTTTGTCCACTTTTTAGGCTAAAGAATTATTGCACTAAATGAGTGCAGCGTCCAGTTTATTTGAACTATGCCGAACAGAGCAATGGGTTTAAAAAAAGACGTCGCGTAGCTTGTGGCTTAAGCATTATTAAAATTTGATGCCTGTAGCAAGTAGGTCATTGGTCTTACAAGAATGCGAAAAGCAATTTTCTCTGGGTTCGTAGTAAGTATTTAGGGAGTTTGCTTTAACATGAATATAAAAACTGATAAGATGTTATTAAGAAGTATTAATCCCGCTTCGGGGGAAATTGTTAGAGAATTCCCAGAATATCAATGGGAAGAGATTGATAATATCATTCGTGATGTGAAAGAAGCTTATGGCACATGGAGAAAATCAAAGGTCGATGATCGGATTACCTGTGTGTTGGAGTTAGCGAAGTTGTTAGAAATCAAGAAGGAAGGGTTAGCTTTTACCATATCAATTGAAATGGGAAAGCCTATAAATGAATCAAGAAGTGAAATTGATAAATGTATCAGGTTATGCAATTACTATTGCGATAACATTCATACTTTTTTAAAAAAGCAGGTAATAGCAACAGAAGCGACCGAATCATATGTATCCTTTCAACCATTAGGTGTTGTGCTTGCAATAATGCCCTGGAATTTTCCTTTTTGGCAAGTTTTTAGATTTGCCATACCCTCAATTTTAGCCGGAAATACAGTAGTGCTTAAGCACGCGTCCAATGTTCCCGGATGTTCCATAGCGCTTGAAGATTTATTTGTTGAATCCAACTTTCCTGATCATGTTTTTAGATCTGTTTTAGTCTCCAACAGAAAGGTTGAGCGTATGGTCGCTGACAAGCGTATTTCTGCCATTACACTAACCGGAAGTACCAAAGCCGGACAGGCTGTTGCTGAAACTGCAGGTAAATACCTGAAAAAATGTGTCCTGGAGCTGGGAGGTAGTGATCCATATATACTTTTAGATGATGTTAATATTCAGGAGGCAGTTGAAGCATGTGTAAAAGGGAGATTGATAAATACAGGCCAAAGTTGTATTGGTGCCAAACGATTTATTGTAACCCAAAAAAATTATTATGAGTTTGAATATCTCTTTGTTGAAAAAATGAAAGCGGCCTCTATGGGTGACCCTTTTAATGAAAAAAATCAGTTAGGACCAATAGCTCGTGGTAATATTCGAGAAGATTTATTGAGCCAGGTTAATAAGTCGGTGTCTTTGGGAGCCAAATTAATATGCGGAGGAAAATTCGATGAAAGCAAAAATGGATTCTATTTTCCTGCTACTGTTTTATCAAATGTTCAACAAGGAATGCCAGCTTATTCTCAGGAATTATTTGGACCTGTTGCTTCATTGATTAAAGTGGTAGATGAAGAAGAGGCTATCAAAGTAGCTAATAACACTTCTTTTGGATTAGGTGCAGCAATTTTTACCACTGACATTGAAAAAGGGAAGTACATTGCTGAGAATGAGATTGAGGCAGGGTGCTGTTTTGTCAATGATTTTGTCAGGTCTGATCCACGATTACCATTTGGTGGAATTAAAGAAAGTGGTTATGGAAGAGAGTTGTCAATACAAGGGCTTCATGAATTTGTAAATATTAAAACTATCTATATAAAATAATTGAATGACATTTGAAGAAGCATTGGTTAAATCATCCAACATATGTGCCCGGCAGGAGAAGTGTATATCTGATATTGAGAAGAAACTGAAAAACTGGGATGTGGAACCCCAAATTAGAGAACAGGTAATAACGCAACTGATTAAAGAAAAATTCATAGATGAAAAGAGATATGTAAAGTTTTACGTTAAGGAAAAATTTCTGTTTAATCGATGGGGGAAAATAAAAATTAAGTGGCAACTTAAAGCCAAGAGTATTTATGGTTCAATAGTGGATGATGAATTAAACAAGATCAATAAGGATGAATACAGGGCTGCTTTGGCGCAATTATTGATACACAAGAGGAAAAGTATTAAACATGCTGATTTATATAAGATTAAAGGATCATTAATTAGATATGCATCAGCAAGAGGTTTTGAACCTGATTTAATTTACCAGGTAATTGATGAAGTATTGAACCCAGAATAATTTTAAAACATTTAATCCATGAGAAAAATCAAATCCGGCAAAATTTCTATCTGGCTTTTAGCCTTATCTCTTTCACTTCCGGCTTTATTATCTATTTCAAATGCATCAGCTAAGGGTAAACCCGCTTGGGTAAAACAACGTCCTTCTGATCCGGCCTTTTATATTGGAAGAGCTATGGCAGTTAAGCATGATGGTGAGGTTACCTATCGAACTGAGGCCAGAAATAAAGCACTCAAACAATTAAGTTCTGAAATTAAAGTAACCATATCTTCCAATTCAATACTCCGTCAATTTGAAAATAATTATCAGATTCAGGAACAGTTTGAATCAAAAACTCATGAGTCTGTTGAGGCAACGTTAGAAGGATATGAGGTTTTGACCTGGGAGAATAGAAAGGAATACTGGGTAATGGTGCGTTTATCGAAAGAGAAGTATGCTCTACATAAAAAAATGAAGCTTGACTATGCAAAAAAGATGAGTGCGACCTATTATTATGACGGATTGAAAGCTGTGAAGAATGGAGATTTTCTTCAAGGATTATTGTTATATGTACAAGCCATTAAAGCCATAAAAAATCATGTTGGAGAAGATCTGACATATCGTGATATAGAGGGGGAGATAAATTTAGGAGCAGATATTCAGAGTGCCATTCAGAAGGCATTTAATAAAATCAACCTGGAGCCTGAACAGGAATCTTATTTATTGCAATTCAGTAAAGAGTTAAAAGTTCCTTTGACATTAAACGCTTATTATTTTAATGCTTTAGGTGACAAGCGTCCCGTTGCTAATTTCCCGCTTCGATTTTATTTTTCGAAGGGTGAAGGTGAGTTGTCTCCAATGGGAAATACGAATAAGGAGGGATATGTGGTTTGTGATATCAATCGTTTGCTTTCCAAAAGAAGAAGTCAGGAAATAAGTGCAGAATTTAATTGGGAGAAGTTTGTGGAAAAAGAAGATGCTGATACAAAGCTTTTATTGAGTGCCTTTTTTCATGATGAATATTTACCAACTGCTCATTTCAATCTTGAGGTACAAAAATCGTCGGCTTATCTTGAAATTAATGAAGTAGTCTTTGGAGAAGAATCTTCGACTCAGGTATTTGGCAATATGATGAGATCTGAATTGGCCCAGAGTTATTTTAATATTACGCAGGACAAAGATAGTGCGGATTTTATAGTGAAAATTAATGCTGAGTTTGTGGCTGGTGATGAAAAAAAAGGGAACGGTTATTCTTTATTCATTGTTTTTGTGGAATTCCATATGGCAATAATTGATAATAAAACTCAAATGGAGATTTTTGCAGATGGATTTAGTGGAGTAAAAGGGATGCAACCTGGTAACTTTGAATATGCACTTAAGCATGCCAGAGAAAAAGCAAAATCCAAGATAATCAATGAAATAATGCCAAAAATGGAACAAGTGAATTTGTAAATGTTTTTAACCCGGATCGTCAAAAGAAATCTAGCCTGAATTATTTCTGAATACATCAGGCTGGTTAATTTCTATAAAATGAAATTTAGCTTTTAATATTTGGTTACATTAGTGTCCGGTATAAACTATTTAACCTTAGCATAATCTTTATTTCTAACGGGTTATAAGGTGTCTTTCAAATATCAGGGTAGCATTTCCGCCTTCATGAAAAAGCGTTAAAAAAAATCAGTAAACGAAACGTTAAGAAAGAAAAGCTGTTTGAACGCAGTGAGTTCTTTTCTTTTAGTGAAGTGCACTGATTTTTAGGTTTTTCATGAAGGCGGCGGCTCTTTTTGTTTACTTTTTCGAGCTGTAGCGAAAAAGTAAAAGCCTGTCTGGCTCGAAGACAAAGGTTAACAAATAATTAAAATCGAATATTTACCGGACAATAGTGTATAGCAATATATCATTTTTAGTATATTGATACGTGTGACTATATTTACATTTTTTATGTGAAGAAAATTAAGTGAAACTTTTCTAATTAGGCTTTACTCCCCATGTAGAACTTGTATTACAAGCACTTTATCTTACCAACAAATCTGATATTTCATTTCTACAGCGTATTAAGATTGCCACTAATAAGTTGATGCTTATTTTCTGAAACCTTTGCTTGTGAAGAGAAATCTACCCAAGATTTTACCGTGGTGTTTATTTCATCAATAATTGATTCTCCCTTTTTGATGTTATTACTTTTAGCAATAGTCATTAAATCCGCCTTTGTAATATTTTGTCTTTTGCCATTTACACTTAAAGTTTGTTGACTTACCCAAGCATTAGTCGGATCATATGAGAAGCACACATCGTACGCAGGAGCCAATTCCCAATTCACTTCTTTTTTTAGCATAAAACCAAAGTTCTTAGTATGGTCGTCATAATTCGTTGACAATACATTAAACACCATCCTTTTAAACATTTGTTCAGCTTCCGGATATTTTAATCTAAGGGTACGCATGGTTTGAAATACCTGTTCGTAACTATATCCAAACATATCGTTATAGTCGAAATGTTGTAATGCGCACAATGTTTGAACATGATGTTTGGTGTTATTTCCTTCACGGTCAAATCGCTTAGTCATAAAATGAAAACGATTGTTTTCTGACAGCAATCGACATTTCATCATGTTAATACCACACTCTTTAGCCATTAAATAATATGCATACTCAACACGCCCCCATCCATGACTATCTCCAAATTGAATACCACTAACGCCATCTAGTTTTATCAGCCAATGTTCAAACCCTTTAGGAGCTTTAGTCTGTCCGGAACGAATTTCGCCAGTTTTATCATTGAACGCAATAAGCGCTTTGGGACGAGCCCCTCCTACTGAAGTACCAACCTTAAGAATTTCACGTACCGCCTTTTCTTCATCTATTTTTAAGTCTGCCTTGAAATTTTCCCGATTCGACAACATTTTTTTTGCAATGGCCACCAGTCCGGATAATTCTATAGAAAACGTATTATTTCCTGCTTTTAAATGAGCCGGTTCAAACTCCAAAGCGCCTATACCACGATCACCAATAAAGCATAGTTTTTCAACCGGATTCATACTTTCTGGTAATCGGTTATTTTTTTCCAGCCACCTATTTATTAATTTGTTACCATATTTATCCGGTAAAGAGTCTGCCAATAACCCCGGAAGACCTTTAAAGGTGTCATCAGTAGCGTCTTTTGCTTTTCTTAATTCTGGAAACCTGTAGATTCGAGGACCATTTGTTATCGGCATTTTTACAGGTGATAAATCCCATCCTTTTCTTATAAACTCAGGTGAAAATTCAAAGCTTGCTAATTTTTGTTGGTCATTCCATTGAACAGCACCAACTAATTCGCCCCATATTTTCACTTCCGCTACATCTACCATCCTAAATCTTCTTTATCTGTTTCCTTACTGCTTTTATTTCTAGCCCGTTCCTTTTCCTTTTTTTTGAGCTTTGCATATTCCAGTGGACTAATTTCATCTATTACCTCAAACTGATTCAACACATACAATACATCTAATGCTCTTAAAACTTGTATTAAACTTGCTAAATTTACCGACTCTCCATTTTCTAACTTACTTATAGTCCACCTATTCAACCCAGACATTTCTGCCAGTTTCGCTTGTGTGACATTTTGCTGCAAACGATTCTTCTTTACAAAATTTCCCATTTGCGCAACTATAGCTGAATCTGACATTTTCACCCAATCAATGCTAGTATTTACCATCACTAAATATAATTACACATTACAATGTTAGTTATTACCAACAAATATACACAATTAAAAAACAACTACCAATGTTGGCATAACCCATCATTAAACGAATAAATACGCATTAATGATGGGTTATACCAACACGAAATAGTCAATAATAAATTTTAGCATAAATTTTTAAACTAATATCTGTTAAGCATTTGAATAAGGATTTTCCTTCGTTTATAATTTATGCGTATATCCATAAGTAATTTGTTAGCAATAGCTTGATTAATTTGCCTTAATTGACTAATTGTTTCGGCAATCCTGGCATAATTAGAGTTTCCTGCGTTTTCAAGATTCTCTTCAATTCGTTTCAAGAAATCTCTACGCTAAAAGAAAAGAACTCACTGCGTTCAAACAGCTTTTCTTTTTACGCTCCAATCTTCGATTTTATTAACGCTTTTACATGAAGGCGAAAAAGCAACCCCACTTATTGAAATATATTTAAAATCCCTTTAGAAATAATGTTAAGTTCTGTAGTATTATTTTTTACCGGATACTAATGAAATAATATATATCTCCTTTACACCTGATTTGTATCTAATAGGAGTCAGGTCTGAAAATACTGGGGACTTTGTGCTGAGTTTCTTCATATAAACTCCACTTATAGTATACTGCCAAGTGAAGAATCAGTGAAGGAGTAGTGAAGGAATAGTGAAGGAATAGTGTAGAAAATCTGTAGAATAATCCAATCAGGTACAACTCTGTCCCCAGCCTGAGGTTAACAAGACTGGTTTTTCATTAGAATTTTCGGCATTATTGTTGCATAATTTTAGCACAATTAACCAAAAATTCTTTATTATGGCAAGATTAAAAGAAGGTATTTTAGGACCCGGAAGTGGCAAAGTAGGCAATATTGTTATGTACTCACGATATGGAGTAAATATAATTAGATGCGTACCCAATAAAAAACCTAAACAAACACCGGCTCGTTTAGCTCAACGACAAAAAATGGGTTTGGTTCATGATTTTCTTCGTCCGGCAAAGGAGTTACTACATAAGAGTTTTAGAAATGATGTTCGCACGCGAAGTCCCTATCAGGCAGCACAATCGTATCATCTAAAAAACGCCATTGCCGGTGAATATCCTGATCAATTTATTGATATGAGCAAAGCTCTTGTTTCAAAAGGTGACATTCCTTTACCAAACAGCATTTCCTTCACCGCATCAATTGAAGGAGTAAGAATCACCTGGGATAAAAAGCTTACCTCCCCCAATGGAAGCAATTCAGATATGTTAATAATGATGTGGAAAAATAATATCAATGAATATGTAGACCATATAGCTGTTGGTGCCACAAGAAGTGATGGTGAGTTTCTGTGGAATAAAATCAACAGTGAAAATTTACATAAGACTACTATTTGGATTGCTTTTAGAAATCGAGAAGAAACTGATTTCAGCAATAGTTATTGTTTGCATTGTACATTATAACATGTGTACAGAAACATGGAAGCCAATATTATTTATGAAGAGATTTTAGAGTAAAGGTTAATGTTGATTCTTTGCTTTATTAACTCCTGATATTCATTTTTCACATTCTTCAATAAGAATAAAAAAAGGGTGACGTAACGCCACCCTTAATCAATTAACCAGAGTTCAATTCGGCAGCTGCCGGACCGCCCACTCGGGACTTGCACCCTATGGATAATAATGCCCCACCCCGGAGGTTTATTGAAGATAATTTGTATTTTTAAACTTTTTCAAGAACTTCGGCTGTTAGCAGTAAGGCATCAGGCAAGGAAAACCCAAATTATTTAAATTATTATGACTAAAAGAATATTTCTGACTATTGCTATTCTTGTTATTATAAAATTCACAATTAAATGTCAAGATTTAAAAATAAACTCGAACACCTTACATTTTATTGACAATAAAGAAGTCTTATTTACCCAATCTGGAGTTAACCCAACCCTTTTAACAGACTCAGTCCGTCTTTATTTTGATTTCCTAAAATACAAAGATAAAGAATACAATTCTAATGGAGGATTTTATCTGTATGGAGAAACTGCATTGAAAAATCATGGTCTCTCCTTAGGGTTTTTATTTAATTCCGATAACTTAGGTATTGTTGATAAACATTATCTTACTGGAAGTATTAAGAAAAAAATACCATTAGGTATCAATTCAAGCTTAAACATTGCAACAAACATTGGTGTATGGCGAATGAGATATGATATGTTTGATTATCTGCTCAATGATATAGGAGATCCTATGTTTTTAGTAAAGACCGATTGGTCATATGTTCCAGTTCTAGATGTAGGATTTTCATATAATTACAAAAATCAAACATTAGGAATATCATTCAAGAACATTAATAATTCGAACTTTAAATTCTTTTCTGAAGAATATGAATCAGGCGAAAATGGTATGATAATAAACTACCAGGGTATTTACAATACAATCAATAAAATTTCACTAATACCTGAAATTTATGGATGTTTTAGTGAAGATGATAAATATGCGATTGCTGTATGTCGAATTAAATATTCGAACCTGTTATCGGTCGGCTTACTCTATAACTCCAACGATTCGTACGGTTTTTCAATCAGTGGCATTTTATTTAAACGAATAAAACTAGGTTATTATCGAGATTTTGAAATCAAAGAATCGTGGAATGATGAAAAACTAAGTAATCATGGAATTAATCTTGGAATTATACTTTTATAAAGCCCAACAGCTAATAACGTGTCAAAAGCAATGGCTGGGGTAGCACAAAGTTTTAGGTATCGGCTCTCGTCTTATTCTTTTGTCCTGGCAGACACTGAATCACGGCGAACCCCGCCACTGGCAATAAACTCAACTTTGGGTGCAGCTTTTAGGAAGCACCTACAATATTAAAACTTTTATGAATCGAAAAAATCAACTAGAATTTTGCAAAAAGTGCTTGAATCAGAAATTTGATTTGCATCAAGGGATTATATGTAATCTAACAAATCAAAAGGCTGATTTCGAAGAGAATTGTGAGAATTTTACCGTTGATGAAAGTAAAGTGCAAGAAGTTGATTCATTAAAAGCGCCTAAGAAAGGGAGAGAAACAAAAAGAATCCGAACTCCAAAACCCAAGAAAAAATATATTGAGATTTTTATTTTAGGAATCGTATTTCTTTACTTTTCAAATGGAGTAATAGGGATTCCAAACTTTCCCGGATTTTCTTATATAACTTTTGTTTTAGCTACTTCCATCGCAATACTCGGATTTTACCTCTATAGACCAAATAATTATAAGAACAAGACTAAAGCAGTTTTATTTTCCATCTACTGTGGAGTCGCAATTTCTTCTGGGATTATCTCTTTTGGTTCAAAAATATTAAACCACCCAAATTTTGTTGCCTTTGTTTTTGCAATACCTAATATAATCTTATTTGTTTTTTTGCTTATTCTGTTCGTTAAAAACAGAAAGGCTTCTCACAAAGAAAAAAAGCGATTTTTAAATGGACTTTTAATCCGTTCTACAACGATTCTTTCTATATGCTTAATAGTTCTTTCTTTGCCATATTATATTTTAAATGTACATCTTAATAAATCAAATACAATTCTTCAAAATCGAGGGTTAGGTACCCTATACTATATAAAATCAATAGAGCATTTACAAAATGAAGAATACAATGAGGCATTACACTATGCCAAAAATTCATTGAATTCTTATAAAATAGCATGGGGAAAGGATAGTACAAGATATTTGAATGTATATAACGCCTTTTTTCAATCTTATTTAGGGCTTATCCAACACAGCTTTAAGGCTGGTAACAAACAAAAAGTCTTGGATTACGCAGAACTGATGCAAACTCCGATAGAGATTTGTTATGGTGATAGTAGTAAGCAAGAAGCAGAAGTAATAACTATGGTTGCTAGTGTATTTGAGCAAGAAGAGAATTACAATATTGCCGATTCACTATATATTGAAGCACTAAACATTTACAAACATTGCTTTAAAACAAAGAATATATATTACTCATCCACACTTCAACTACTTGCAAATTCATATCGGGAACAATATTACTATAAAGATGCAATTGATTTATATGAATCGGTAATATATCTTTTACAAAAGGACACATCTAAATACACTAGCTCAAAACAACCCGAAGAAGCTAAATTCGTCATCGAAAATTCAATAGCGAGTGCAAATGCTGAAATGGCTTGGGCATATTCTTTGAACCAAAATTTTGACTCAGCTAAAGTTATATTCGAGCGAGCACTTGCAACTGAAAGTTTTAAGAAGCATAAAGATTACCCAACCACTTTGACAAGATTTGCATATAATACTCTTTATCAGGGTAATTATAATGTAGCCAAGGAAAGAATGATATATGCTGTTCAAATTGCCTTAGAAGCTTTTGGCGAGATAGATTATGACTATTTATATGCTTTGGAAGGATTAAATTCTATTAATACAACTCTAGCTGAATATAATGAGGCTGAAAAAGGTTGTATTCAAGCAATTTCATTGATTAATAAAATTACAGACCAAAAGGATGATTATTACGCTTCTTTTATTTATTCCTTAGGTCAAGTAAAATATAATCAAGCTGCATATGATTCTTCTCTGATGCTTTTTAATCAAGCCTTAAAATACACTTCTGAAAACACATTGCAATGTGCAGATATACTTGTGTCACTCTCTAGTTTAAATGGAGATTTAACTAATTATAGCGAAGCATATTCACTAGCAAAACAGGCTTCAAATATTGCTAATGAACATTTTGGCAAGGAGAATAGTCCATTCATAGTTAAATTCTTACGAAATGAAGCTTACATTAACTATTTATTAGGTGAATATACTAAAGCAGACAAACTCTATCAAAAGTGCTATTCAATTGACACTACAAATAGAAACAAAGACAAATTAAGTTTCGCTGCTACATTGAACGGAATTGGCTTAATAAAAACCGAAAGAAACGAATTCAAAATAGCAGATACCTATTTAAATAATTCTTTAAAGATATACCAGGACAAGTTAGGAATTAATAATCCAAACTATGCGACTGTTTTATATAATAGAGCATATCTGAGATTAAAACAAAAAAAGTATAATGAAGCAGAGGATTTATTTAGTGAATCCCTTTCAATTATTAGAAAAACTGTAAATGACAGGCATGATAAAGTTGCAGATAATTATACTGGCCTTGGAGAAATTAAACTAAAACAAAA
Source organism: Marinilabiliaceae bacterium (assembly GCA_050290065.1). Classification (GTDB taxonomy): domain Bacteria; phylum Bacteroidota; class Bacteroidia; order Bacteroidales; family Marinilabiliaceae; genus Saccharicrinis. The sequence continues at coordinate 12,553 of JBNKGY010000031.1, read as the reverse complement.
GGATTTTGAGACAGCTTTGGATTATTTCGAAAAAGCATATGCGATTTATAAAGAAAAATTTGGAGATGGGAATGCAAAAGTAGTTTTAACAACAGGATATATAGAAAACTGTAAGAAAAAAATTCAAGAAAAAACGTTTGCCAATCTAGTAGGCAGCCGATAAGCTAAAAGCCTATCGAAAACCCTCTCACCAAACGGGAGGCCGGGCTTAAATGCCTCTTTTTTTTTATTATTACTCATTTACCTTCTTTTCTATAAATCCCAAGAAATTATTTGCATATTTCTCTCCAGATAAATCAACATAAACTGGACATTCCCCATCTGAATCTGGTTCATCTAAATTAAAATAGTAGACTTCACCTTGGTCGTTCTCATGAATGACTAATTGCTTATTTATTGAAGTTTCATTCTTCCTATTTAACTCATTCATATAAACTATATCTCCTCCTACAACAGTATCAAAGTCCTCTTCATAAATACTAAATATTTCCGCTCCATTTATTTCTCCACCACTGTAATTTTTCAACCACCACACATATGACGGAGGAAATTTGCAACCTAATCGTTCCTGAGCTTTGTCAATCCAATCTGCTGATACACCATCTCCGAAATTTGCAAATTCACAAATTTCTGAATTTTCTTCTATTAACTTTTTTATATATTCAAAATCCATAATTCTAATATCAATTAATATATAGATAGAAACTAAACTTATCTCTTTTTTTGAATCTAAAGATAAAGTACCCTTCTATAGAAGAATAATCGTCGAAAACCATACGACTTCCTACTTTTACTTGCTATCTGCTTACTATAAAAGGTGATGCACAATTCATTTTCACCAAGAGCTACTTCAATATCAAAACTAATAATCCATCGTTATTGTCTACTAACTTTAAACTTCTAATAGGGTATAATTTCTTTATTTTCATCTAATTCTTTCCCATTTTCATCGAATAAAGTATAAATTCTTTTAATCTCATCTATTACCATCTCTTCTAATGAATTCCAGGATTTACGAGAAGTTGCATCATACCTCTCACAACAATGAACTTTATTTGTCTCTTTATCAATATAGAGGTGAGAACCATCCCAATTATAACCACCGATAAAGAAATAGTATTCTTCTGCATTGTCAGGTCTTTCATGAATATTTGGAGTAATTATTGAATACGGTTGACGACTAGCCTCAATACTCCTTCCTAACTCCTTTCTTAATCCATATAAACTAAAAGTTGATAACAAAATATTTAGCCCATTACTAAATGTAGTTAGAAAATTTACATACTCATTGGGGATGTCTGTTCTTAGCATTTTACTCAATTCTATAATATCTTCATTCGTTATTACTGGGTATATTTTGTTTAACCAAGCTTGATTTCCACGAAAAGGAGCTTTACCAATTAAAATAGTTCCATTTTCTGTTTTTTCAATTCCTTTATCTTGAAAATGAAATATTAAATTATATATCAATCTAGTCTTTTCCATTATTTTTTTTGAATCACTAATTCAAGCGAACCATCTTCTAGTGAGGAATGTTCATCGAAATGCAAATGACTACCTTTTGGTACTTTATCATTTGCCAAAGATAATAAGTGATTCGCTAAAGATTTTAGACCTGCTTCATTGGCATTTATTATAACTTCATTTTCACCAAGCGCAACTTCAATTTCAAAACCATTAACCCATTGGTATTGAATGCCAACATTAGCATTATAATCTGGTAAATTTATTTTAATATCCATAATTATTCTGTTAAATATATATGTAAATTAGTTTCTACTTTCATTTTACCTGGTTTGGCTGGATTTGGTACAAGTGTTTCAAAGTTCATGTGTGGTCCTCCCCCATGCGCTCCGGTTATATCACCATTGCCCATTCAAACAACTCAAGTACCATCTTTTGAAACATACCTACAGCTACCTTCAACTGCTTCCTTATATCCTTTGCCTAAAAATCTTCTGCTTTGGATAGTGCCTTATTTGAAGACATTTTCATACCACCCTTTAAATCAATACGTTTTACTAATGAGGTATTATCAATTATTTTACTTCCAAATTTAGTAGCACTAATTGTATTTTCTGCATTTTTTACAGCATCAATAGCTGTGTTAATTATTTTTAAGTCTTTTCCTACTTTGCCAACCTTAGCTAAATTACCAATATATGGAACAAGTCCAATTCCACTAATGATAGCTCCCTCCCATTCTCCATTTTTGGCTTGTAAGGCAGCATTTAATCCATCGGCAACGCCAGATGGGTCAACAATGCCAACAATATCTAGCCCTGCACTTAATACAGCCTCACCTTGAAGTGTGTAAGAACCGCCAAAATCAATACCTAAAGATGATGCATTAACAGTAATGTCAATCATGTCGGTTGTTAAGGTAACGCTGGAATTGTTTTCTCCTGCAATTACAATATCCTCTCCATCAGAGTCGATAAACCTAATAGGATTGTTAGCTGTATATGCATATGGTGATAGTGCAGGATACTTTTCTGTCATCGGGTCAACACCATACCAAATGCTTATTCTTGGGTCGTAATATCTTGCACCATAATAATAGAGACCAGTTTCCTTGTCCAACTCCTTACCGTTAAACAAGTATGGAGTTCGTTGGTGGTCGGAACGAGCTTCGTAAAAAGTCTCACCGGAAGGAAAATATTCAAAGTGCTGATACACTTCACCTGAAGCATCGGTAATATAGCTGCTACTACCTAAATGGTCGGAAAGATAAAAATACCTAAACTTCTCATCGGCATTAGCAGTTGCTTTGGTGGTATCTTTTACATGCGTTGCGCCATCGCCATTTTGCTCACGATAATACTTTTTAAGCTGACCGTAAGGTGTTTTGCCACTTTTGCCAGCGGTAAATACAACACCTTCTAACCCTAACCCTTCAAAGTTTCCTATTATGGATTCCTTTTGCTGGAGCATCTTCTTATCATAGTTAAAGGTATCGCCTCCTGCAACATATTGGGTGTTTTTATCCATCAGCAGGTATTGGTAGGCTCCACCTTCCCCTAATTTGGTTACAACACGTTGCCCTTCGATATAAAAATGCTTGGTAAAATTCATGTTGCTTACCACCATGTAAGGGTTCATATACATGGTGTAGCTACCAACTGTACCGCTTCCACCCATTGGGAAACCATTGATATATATAGCTTGTCCGTCACCAGTAGCTTTAATTACACGCTCACCGGAGGCATCGTACATGTAGTGGTGGGTAGAACCGTTTTCGGCAATGGCTCTAATGCGGTTTTCTTCATCCCAAAGAATATCTCTACGTTGAGATTTTCCTCCGCCACTTACTACTCTTTGCCATCCTGTTGTATTACCATTGGCATCATAGGTATATGCATTATCACCAATTTGGCTAGGAGCATGAGGCTTTTCACCTTCATATTTATACTCGAAAATATAGGTAGTTTTGCCTTTTGTTCCCCAAACGGTTTCTCCCCTGTCACGACTTTGATGCAGTTGATCTTTGTGTAATATGCTTCCAGTTGGGCTGTATTTCATGTCTAACTCATACCTATGTTCACTCTCAGCACCTTCAAAAAGTCCATTTGCCCCGGTTAATCTATACAAGTCGTCATACTCAAAGTTATATTCAAACCTTCCACCTTTAAATCCGGGTTCCGGTATCTCTGCATCACTTTTTAACTTGGTAATATTATTAACATCATCATAAGTGTATGTATTGTCCATTAAAGCACGTCCTGTGGAAGCCGATGTGAGAATATGTTTTAAACGTCGTCTATCATGCTCATAGTCGTATTGGGTTTCAGTTCCATTACCAAAGGCAATATACTTACGGTCTTCAAATTTATCGTAGCCCAATCGGTTAATGTAATTATATCGGGTTCCTTTTTTATCACCGTGCATCTCTTGCAACAAACCACCCAGGTTGTAACTGTAGGTTACTTTTTCACCATCAGGATAAACCATCTTTTTCAACCGGTTCCATGTATCATATTCCCATTCGGTTTCAAAAGTGAACACTCCTTGATCCGGAACAATTACTGAACGAATATTCTTAGTGATTTCTCCTAATGCACCATAGAAAAACTCCTGCGCCCCGGTGGCATCTTCCTGCAATACAATTCGCCCGGCCCGGTTGTGTTTTGCTCCCGGTTTTCCGTATTCGAATATCACATCATTAATATTAAGATTTAAACAAATTGAACAATCGTACTTTTGGTATAGTGATACTCATTTAGATTAATAATTCAACCAATTAAAGAATATTCTTATTTATCCCGTAATAAATCTTTAAAATTATCTCTAGAATAGACACCTGGTTTTCCATGCTCACCTATTTCCTTAATATCAACGTTTACGTACTCAATTTGCTTATTCTCTGTTAATGTGTATACGATTGCAGCTAAATATTCTTTAGTACCAGAGGAACCCAATTGATTTAAATATATTTCTACTGGTGAAAATGTAATTTTAATTGTGTCAGAAAAAGTACCTATATAAATAATTTTAGGAAGAAACTCATTATAAGATTTGTTAAGCTTCTTAATAAGTAACTCAGGTGATTTCTTACAATCATCCATCTTAGCACCTTTGACTAAATACCTATTATTTTTTGATTCTAGAATATACCAATAGGGTACTTTTTTGATGTCAATTTCCATATTATCTTGAGCAAACATATGCAAAGCATACCCAAATAATAATATCAGTAATAAATACTTTCTATTTCTGTTCATAAAACTTAATAATACCTTGAGCGATTCCATTTGCAATTTTATTTAAGTAAGCAGGATTGTTTAGCAATTTTTCATTAGATGGATTATTAATAAACCCTAATTCAACAATTACAGCGGCCGTCCCTGGTTTATGCATATAATTGCGTTTTTCTCCATACCCATCATAATTAATATCATTAACACCTTCTGTCAATAATACATCATAAGTACCCTGTTGAGGGTCTAAATTCACACCGTCTTTAGGTGTAACTTCAGCAGAAATAGTTGATACAAGTAATTTAGCTAACTTATCTGTTTCACTATTAGTTTTATCTTTTGTTCCGACAAGAATAGCATCCCTATCAGTACTTTTCGCTTGAGAAGAATTTACATGAATACTGACAAATACATTTGCGTTTTCCTCATTTGATTTCTTTCTTTCATCATCCAAACTAACTTTTGTATCCCCCTCTCTAGTCATCACTGAACTGATACCATTTTCACTTAGGATTTCATTTACTTTTGTACCGACAATAAGATTAATATCTTTTTCATTATACTTTCCATTTCTTTTTACTGCCCCAGGATCAGTTCCGCCATGCCCGGGGGCAATAACGGCTTTGTTTGGTTTATTCTCATCCGGATCATCTGGTCCCATTCCAAGTACATCAATAAATTTTACCGGATTATTGGCTGCATATGCAAATGGTGATTGGTTTGCATATTTTTCAGTAAGTGGATCCACACCATAAAACATACTAATCCTCGGGTCATAATACCTAGCCCCATAGTAATACAATCCGGTCTCCTTATCCAACTCCTTACCATTGAATAAATATGGAGTACGGTGGTGGTCATGGCGGTCTTCAAAGAATGTTTCACCAAACGGGAAATACTCAAAGTACTGGGTATCATTTTTCATTAATTTTCACATTTGGAAACATTTTTCTCAATTTCATAAGATCTGTTTCACTGATGTTTGTAATATTTAAGACTCTCAAATTTTTAAACTTATACTCAGATAAATCGTTAACAGAAGAACATTCACAGACACTTAATTTTTCTAAACTGCTTAAACCTGAAATTATCGTTAAATTTTTGGATAAATCAATTGGTAATTCAACACTTTTAAGATTTTTAAGAGAAGCTAGATCGTTATTAAGGACTAAATTTTCATTATATTGCTCTACTTCAATGTCAAGTTCATATAACTTCTCAAGTTTAAATATATACAGAGGCAATGAGTCTATTCTTAGCAGCCTCAAAATAAGCAGTTCTAAATCATTAAAGGTCTCGATGTTTTCTGATTTTATTGACGAGAAGCTCTTAATTGGCAGATTCAAACTTACTAAACTATCTTGATGGTATAAAAAACTGGGAATATCTGACAAATACCTGTTCTCATCTCTTTTACCTAAATATACTCCAAACATTTTTAGCGATTCAGGAGCCGAAAAATCCTTTTTAACTGTCAACTTTTCACTATTAATATAAAAATATTCAAGTTTTGTTAACCTATTAATGTCATTAGTTAATACTACTTTATTTAAAAAAAGTGATAAAAATTTTACATTCTGTCCTTTTCTGAGTATTCGTTTGAACGTTCTTTTATCACCAACATCTATTGAAGTTATTTCATCAAGATCATATCCTTTTAGTGAAAATGTAACAAGTTCATGTTGTTCCTTTATTCTAATTATTGAATCAACAGTTGGAGAAAACTCATAACTTTGACCAAGCAAAAACAAAGGGTAAAGTGCAATAATTATAGTTATAAGATAAACTTTCATTATTTTCTCCCACTTTCATTTAAAACATCAATAAAGCCTTGAGAATTTAAATATTTGGCAGCATATTTTCCAATATTTTTAAATCCATTACCTTTTCGCTGAAATCCAAAATCCTTATTTCCACAATAATCTTGTTTATTGTCAGGATGAACATAAATAAATGATCTATTCCTCTCTGTCCGCTTTGAATTTGCAATTTTCAGCTGCTTAGCTGATAGAGCTGTACCTCCATTAGCCATAAGGTTATTCGTTGGATTATAATCAGGTTCATTATACACATCCTGCGAATGTGGTATCGTGTTTAATCTTTTCGAATTACTATTCTTAGTTTGATTAAATGTATAATTGTCTTCATATCTATCTGCTAATCCAAGTACATGACCAAATTCATGAGATGCTGTATTCCCTCCTCCTGTAGTATTTATATAAACATTGTTATTTTTCTTACCGGAAACATTAGATGTTCCATTAGTTCCAAATGTCACTAAATTTTCTCCACTTTCTAAATCATCAGTGCTAAAATTCTCTCCAACAACTGCAAATGTTACGTTGCTTAAATCTTGCCCTAATTGATCTCCCCAAACTTCATCAACATTCTGAATAAAATTGGCCACATTTTTCTCAAACTCCGGATCTTTTATATTGCCTTTAAAATATATAGTAACACCATCCGTTAAATCTCCATCCATTCCTGTTGGATCTATATAATTTAATGGGCTGTCAAACGTATAGACAAAAGGAGACCAACCAGGATAACTCTCGGCATGAGGATCCACTCCATACCACATACTAATCTGCGGATCATAATACCTCGCAAATAGTACAACCCTGTCTCCTTATCCAACTCCTTACCATTAAACAAGTATGGAGTACGATGATGGTCATGGCGGTCTTCAAAGAATGTCTCGCCAAACGGGAAATACTCGAAATGCTGGTAGACTTCACCAGAAGCATCGGTAATGTAACTACTGCTACCTAAATGATCAGGATGATAGAAATACCTGAATTTTTCATTGGCATTGGCCGTTTCTTTGGTGGTGTCCTTTACATGCGTGGCACCATCGCCGTTTTGTTTATTGTAATATTTTTTAAGCTGGCCGTAAGGGGTTTTGCCACTTTTACCGGCGGTAAATACTGCGCCATCCAAACCTAATGCTTCAAAGTTGGCGTAAATGGCATCTTTTAGGTCTTTGCCTTTTAGGTCAAAGTCAATGGTTCCGCCACCAGCAACAGTGTCCTTAGGGTTTAGCAGTAACTGGTAGGCTCCTCCTTCCCCTAATTTGGTTACAACACGTTGCCCTTCGATATAAAAGTGCTTGGTATAGTTCATGTTGCTTACCACCATATATGGATTCACGTACATGGTGTAATTACCAACCGTTCCGCTTCCGCCCATTGGGAAACCGTTGATGTATATGGCTTGTCCGTCTCCGGTGGCTTTGATTACCCTTTCGCCCGAGGCTTCGTAAATATAATGATGGGTTGAACCGTTTTGACAACAAAATATTATTTTTCTTTTGCGTTGTCGATTTACGCTTCGCTCCAATTCGGCTATAGCCCGGATTCGGTTTTCTTTCCGGGTAAAAACCGGGACAGGCAATCCAAAATTTATTTCAGCTCTTTTAATTTTTATCACTGTATTAGTTATTTCCCATTTTCTATACTGACCTAAAAGTCAAGGCTGTTATACAATAATCTATGAAGCGTTTAAAACCACTACTACTTAAAAAACAATAGATAAATTAGTGATAATATCGCAGCGATAACAGCAAAAAATAATTTGTATGCAAAAAAATAAGGAAATCCATCTTGTGGGTTTATTTTTTTCAAAATTATTTTCCTATATAACTGGTCAAGTAATAGACCAATCAAAATTACTATAGTTGCTAATAGAAATGAAGAGAAAAAATATTCTTCTCGTTCATAATAACCAATGTAAAAAATTACACTAAACCCTATAGAAAACATAATTGTTTTAATCAATACACTTTTATTCTTCATAATTCCTTTTAAATAATTCAGCTAATTTATCAAAATATTCTGCTGCCTCTTTTGTTGCGTTTCGATTATTAACCTGACATTGCTTATTTCCATTTGAATCTTCTGTTATTGAGACATAACCTTTATCAATATAGTCTTTCATCATGTTTTCTGCAGCCCCAGCCGCATATATAACAAATTCTTTAGAGTCACAACCATTAAGCCAACCTGATTTTTCAACACCAAATTCGACATCAAAATCTCGAGTTAGTTCAAAATATCCATTGATTGACCCTGTGATAAGAGAAAGATATGAAGTAAATCTCCCTAAACTATTAATAATTTTGACTCTTTCATGAAATCCATGGCTTGACCAATTATATCATTATAATTTGCAATTTCACCATTTATATCTTGGACTCTACTCTGTGTAATTTGCCAGCTTTTCAAATATGGATTAAGATTGGCTAAAGATTCGCCTACTGTGGTGGCATAACCTCCGAAAGGGACAAAACCTATAACGGAACTTAGAAATGATCCTTGTATTTCTGTGGCTTGATATGAATAACCTGTAGTTTTCGAAAACCACACTCTAGACTTCCCTATAAAATCAGTAAAAACTATCGGATTATTCCCACAATAGGCAAAAGGGGTACTATTAATATTCCTCTCTGGTAACGGATCCACCCCTTAAAACATACTAATCCTCGGATTATAATACCTTGCACCATAATAATATAAACCAGTTTCTTTATCCAGATCTTTACCGTTGTAAAGATAAGGTGTACGTTGGTGATCGGCTCTGGCTTCATAGAATGTCTCCCCGAAAGGAAAGTACTCAAAGTGCTGATAAACTTCACCTGATGCATCCGTAATGTAACTACTGCTACCTAAGTGATCGGGATGGTAAAAGTACCTGAATTTTTCTATGGCATTGGCGGTGGCTTTGGTGGTGTCCTTCACATGCGTTACGCCATCTCCATTTTGGTCGCTGGAGTTTTTTTAACTGACCGTATGGGATTTTTCAACTTTTACCTGCCGTAAATACTACCGGATCTAATCCCAGTGCTTCAAAGTTTGCAAGTAAGGCATCCTTTTGTCGCAGCAGTTTTTTGTCGTAATTAATGGTTTCTCCTCCTGCTACGTAAAGTGTATTATCTGAATTGAGTAAATATTGGTAGGTACAGACTGGGTGGCTCCTTTCGTTGAGAATAAAACAGCTACACAACACAGATATACAGTGTATTGTGACATTTTGTGCAAATCACTAAAATCGCACTGTTTACATTTATGTTACTCACATTTCAATAATTTTTTTCTGCTTTGAAAGTAAAAATAGGCTGGCAAAGCACAAATTATTATCATTTGAACGGTCAAGTTACATCAATAATTTCTCAAACCATCCAAGAAATTTAAAACTCCTTCCAACATTCCTTTCTTCAAGGAAGAGTCGGTCATTTTTATTTGTTGCTTCAAGTATGATTGAGGCACTTGCTTTTTAAGAAGTACTTTGGCTAGTCTTCCCAAATCGCTTAACAACTCATATTCGGGAGAAGTTTTAGGCTGCTCTTTTGTTAGATTACCGTATTGCTTTAATCGTTCTATTGTAGCCTTATATTCATCCTGTAATTTTTGAAACTCGTGAGCAGTTCCTCCTGCATCAGGATGTAGTTGCTTTGCCAATTTTCGGTAACGAAGCTTAGCTTGTTCTATATTAGTAATACCATTGAAATACATCATAGCTCTTCAAATTCTTCTAGTGAAATACTAAAGTGTTCCAGGATTAAAAGGAGCTGTTGCTTGTTGTAATAATGGCATCGTGTACGCCCTGCACTTGCAATTTGTTCTTTTAATTCAGGGCAGACCTCAATTTCACGCCTGAGTTGTTGCATTGCAGACTTAATAGAAATACTGTTAGGATATAGCTTCTTTACAATGTCTTGTTTCAATATTGTTCTGCGTATTATCATATTGTAAGTTTTTTGCTAGAAATGATTTTTTTTTGAGCGAAGAATTTATTCAGATAGGAATAAAATGGAATAACCTTGGTTTTACTGTTAATAAACCAAAGAAAATACCAATAAATCAAAAAACACAAAGGGTCTATAAACACGAAAAGCCTCCGAAAGAGGCTTGTTTTAAGTGTTATATGTGATATTTTAGGCACAATAATATTTTATACCCTTGAGAATTAACTATTGCTAAGATAGTTTTTTCTTACATAATCAGAACAATTTATCAATAATTTCGTAACTGTTTTAGTAAAATAATAACCTGAACGAAAAATTGATTACTATCAATTAATAACACACATAAACTTCAACACATATGAACAAAAAAATGTATTTGTGGGGAATGCTAATTCTTTCCACGTTAATTGTAACGTCCTGTAGTAAGTCAGATGATGGCCTAACACCCGAAGATAATAAAGGCGGTAATGAAGATATTACAGCAATTGTGACCTACGATGGAACAAGCGATGATTTTAATGTGACAGGCGATTATATTGCCGGAACAACTTTAGACCAAAGCCATAGTGTTAGAGTGTACGCAAACGTTACTCAGAAAGGCAAGTACCATTACGAAACAGAAACTGTTAATGGTTATAAGTTTGTTGCTAACGAGGATTTTCAAACGCTTGGAGAAAGTACGCTTTACTTTTTTGCCCAAGGAACACCAGAGAACCCTGGCGATAACACTTTTGAATTTAAGGTTGGGGATAAAATGTTTTCCAAATCTATTACTGTTGAATCTGAAGGAGCTTTTAATCAAGAGAACATGGTAATTATTTTTTGTGGAACTCCTTTTACATCAAGCGATACATACACGTATGCAATAAATGGGCATGGAGAAAAGTTATGGCACATGAAAGGTTGGTCGAAAACTTTTGCCATTAAGAATGATAAGGCTTATGGGGTAATAAATGATGTTTTGTATAGCTTAAACCCTTTGACTGGGGAGGTAAACTGGAGTGTGGCCTTTTCTTTATGGTCTGATGTAATGGGTATTACTATTGATGAGAACCATCTATACATTGGTAATTCTGATGGTCTTCATGCCGTTAATCAGACTGATGGTTCAATTGCATGGACTTATCAATCTGCAAACATTTCTTATTCACGACCTAATTCACCAGTCGTTACAGATGATGCAGTTTATGTAATTGATAACAACCTGGTAGTTGCTGTAACAAAGAGCGGCACTAAAAAGTGGGAGTATGACTTGGGAGATGGTGCTAACGGTTCTTTATCTATTGAAGGTGATATTATATACGCTAACTCTGACAATGGCGTACTAACGGCACTAAATATAACAGATGGGCAAACGGTAGTTTGGACTAAAGCTGTAGGACGAGCTACTAATGCAAGCCCAACAGTGGCAAATGGTAAAGTATACATACAAGGTGACACTAAGTTTTACTGTTTGGATGCCTCTAGTGGTAACGAGGTGTGGAGCATCACTCAAAATCCATCTTATTCAAATTCATCTCCTGTAGTTGATGGAGACTTGGTATATATTAATGCGCTGGAATATGGTATTATTGCTTGTAATGCACTGACTGGGGCAGAAGTGTGGCACAAATCAAATTACAATGGAGGTAAGTCGTATGGAACTGTTATTTATAATGACATGATTATTGATTGTGGTACCAGCGGAGTTGGATTGCGTAAAGCAATAGATGGGTCTAAAATAATGGTATACGGAGAATATGATGCATGGAGTCCTCAAAGTGCGATAGACTGTCAATGCTCGGCTATAGTCTACAATACAGAAACCAAGCAAGCTTATTATTCATCAGATAATGGTAATACCTTGTATTAAAGTAACCCTACGAGGAACTACATCTTGCAACCCCTATCATGAACAGTTTACTTTGTGAGTACAAATCAAAAGGTAAATCAATGCAAGAAAAAATGTTCATATTGATGCAAGAATGGGAAACTAGTAATCAAAGCCCCAAGAATTTTTGTGAGAATCACGCAATAAAAGAGCACATATTTTATTATTGGCGAAAGAAATATCAACAAAGTAAAAATGTAACATCTGAAGGGTTTGTTCCAATATCCATTGATGAACCAGAAC
>JBNKGY010000030.1:0-27720 GCA_050290065.1 Marinilabiliaceae bacterium | reverse complement strand
CTCCTTTTACTAAATACATCGCCAATAATCCTAACTTCTTTTTCATTCCTGTGGAATAATCGCTTGCATATTTTGTTAATGGAAGGTTCAAGAACTCATTTAATTTATTCATTTTTTCATGATCAAGCTTTTGCAACTTTGAGGCACACAAAAACTCAATAAATTCTATTCCTCGTATTCGTGGATAAAAATATAATTCTGCAGGAAGATAAGTAATGCTTTTCGATTGAATAATCTGACCTGCATATTTCTCTGTACCATAAATACAGTTAAACAAGGTCGTTTTTCCGGCTCCGTTTTTTCCTATCAATCCATTAATTCCTTTGTTAAAAGTGTAAGTGAAGTTATTTAGTACGCTTTGATCCGGATAATTTTTAGTGAGATTGATAATTTCTACCATGTATATCGATTTTGTAATATTTTAATGCTAAATAAAATGGTGAAAAACAGCAATATAACTTGCAGGAATATTACTGATGATTGCTGGATGCAAACAACAATAAACACTACATTTATCAATTGACTTATCCCTAAAAATATCTTATTGCTTTTAAAAATAATGGATAGTAATAGATTCGATATTATTGCAAAAAAACCTGCCACTGAAATTAAAACAAACTCAATTAAAGTTTCACCATGAACAATAAAAGGAACAACACCGACTACAACCACTTTTAAATAATTGATTGAGATTGATTTTAGTTTTAAGTATACAATATGACTTGCACTATTAAAACACTTCATATACCAACTACCTTCACTATCTGTTGATAATAAGCATATATAAACTAACAATCCCTGATACAAATAGATATAAAAAGGAATCTCAGTATGAATAAAAACTGAGGCGTAGAAAATTATTACTCCTATTACCATTACGAAATAATAACTTCTCAGGTTAGACTTGATTATTGGATGGAGAGAACTAATATATTGCAGTGAAATATTTGTTAGTTGTGGAAGAGCCTGTCTTGATAACCTCACAATAATTATTAACCCCACCAATATATAACCGATTAACAACCAGTAATCATTACTATTAACAAGAGCTAATATGGTTGGCAAACTAATTACCAAATAGTCTATAAAATAAATAACAAAAGGCCTTTTTATATGTACCTGTAAAAACTCATGATCTTTTCTGTAATTGTGTAAAAGTAAAATTACCATAAGATTTATCATGACACTTATATTATTATCTGCCTTCATTACCATAACAGCACCTGCAAATAGAAATAGTATTACAGAAATGCATGCATAAAAAAGACCTAAGCTCTTAATAAACCGAATAGCAGAAAGGACTTGTATTTTATAATATTGCTTAATCATCTATATTGTTGTGTGAACTTCACCATTGTAGAAGCATGCTAGAATAGAGTTTTCTACTTTTTTGTGAAATCAATTTATACACTACCCTTTATTTTTCAATGCAATAGTAGCTGTAAATATTTTTTTAAAATGATTATTAAAATCCACAAAATCGGAAAAATCCTCTTTATAGATTATAGCTTTATTGATTTTAACCGTGTGCTTACAAATTAATTGATTACCAATTTGTTGATAGGAAATTACTAATGAGAAGGCGCCAACTGAATAGGATGTATTTTCAGGAAGCTCTAATACTTCAAGATCTTCTGGTATTGGAATAGTAATTTCTGACTGACTATTAATTTTCTGGTTTAAAAAGATGTGATAACAATTAGTAGTATCAACATCGTTCATTGTAAAACTATTAAAGCTGTTTAAATTCACATAGGTTTCATTTCCAAAACTCACAACTGCATTTTTAACCTCTTCGTTAAAATCGATTTTAAATATAGAATCTCTCTGATCTATTTCACTTGTTTGAATTGAATCGCAGATTGTATTTTCATCTCCAATAATAACTTTTTCCAAAAATTCATTTCGATCACTTCTCTTTATGGATCGAAAACTATACATCAGGTGATTTTTTGAATCTCCATTGTATTCTATTGATGTTTCACCGACTAAAGAAGTACCCGAAATATTATAAAAAGACTTTCTTATTTTTAAGTTTTCACTGATATCTTTTTCAGGAATTTTCTTTAATACAAAGGTAGAATCATAATTAATCATGATTTCCTTGCCTTGTATTGAAATTGGATTATTATTCAATGGATTCAATTTAATTGTAGCATCCAGAAAATAATCGTCATGATTAAAATTTAAATAACATATTACATGGTTATCTACAGCCAAACTTGGTGTTGCATGATTGTAGCGAAGGTTAAAAGCACCCAACCATGCTATTTTTGCATGATATCCTGCAATATTAAGCATCGCATAAAGTAAGTTCGACATACCCTTGCAGTCTCCATACTTTTTATGATAAACCCCCTCTGCTTTTTCGGGTCGAAAACCTGCTAATCCTTCTTCAAAAGCTACATATCTTCTATGTTCCTGGACCCAATAATAAATAGCCTTTATCTTATCAACATCCGTAGTCTGGTCTTTTGTTATTTCTTTAACAACAGGACCTAATATTTCTTTATTATAAGTTAAATCTCCAAGGAGCTTCTTATACCAGTCAAACAAATCTCTGGTATCATTAATAATACTTTCCCGATTCCCATTAACCGTGTTATAGGATTTAGGTAAAAACAATATGTGAGGATAGGAATGATGCAAACTTAAAAAACCTTTTTTATCAGTATTTAATTGATCAAGGTCTGCGAATTTAAAAATGACCTGTTTACCCCCCTCCCAATTCTTATCTGATTTTTCTACATTAAAAAAATCAAAATTATATTCTTTAATATCAAGCTCTAACCATTCTGGTATTTGAATGGTATAAGTTCTTTCTACAATAGGATAAAGCTGATCATTAAAGAAAACATCTGTTAGAAATTTAATATCCTGAATACTCTTTTCTCCGGTAAACAGATAGTAATTATCATCAGCTAAACTAACTGCTTTAAAAAGACATATCTTATTATCAGAATGAAAAACGCTTTCGCCATCATAATTGGCGATAGTTTTCATCATCGACCTTTTATTACGGCCATTCAAACGCAATTTACATTCTCCTACAGATGCATTAACATCGAAAAAATAAACCCGTTCAATATATCCATCATTAACAGGAATCATTTCAATACTATCCTGCTGATATACCTCAATCAATTTTGTTTCAGGATTGCGAGTAAAACTAATTAATGTTTTATACGACCTTATAATTGTATTAGCTTCGGGCCATTTTTCTTTTAGTTCTTTTCTTGAATATTGAGCTGCCGAAAGGCATAAACATGATAATAGTAACCATGCGAGTAAAACAAATCTACTATTCATATTCTTACTCCTTTATAGTTGGAATTTTAATTTTCACATGGGAATACTGATCAATAATTTGGTTAAAATCCAATACTTCTGTCCAATCCTCTTTTTTTAATGAATTATTAAAAACCGATTCTGTAGCATCAACAATTATACTATCGCCGGAAATCTGGTAATTGCTTTTAAAGGCGAGATTCTTTGATTGGTATGCCTTGTTAAACTCTTCCAAGCCTGCAATTCCGTTACTGTTAAGACCTTTGAAAATAATCCGCTGTTCCCTTAACCTTCTATTAGGGAGGTAAATATCATATTCCCGCTTCTCATCAAGCTTTTCCGAATGAAAAGATGTAAGACTTCCTGTATTAAAAATAATACTGCCACCCAGTTTCTGAGCATTTGCAGGTATGGTATAATCCAGTTCAAAAATCAGGTTAGGCTCGTTATCCCAACGTCCATAACTGATAACATTAAAATCGTTTAAATTCACCTCTGTGATTCCATAGCTATCTTTTAACTTCGCCAATATTTTCTCTTTTCTATCTTTTGCTTCTTTTTCTCTAAACTCAGCTAACTCCTTTTCTTTACTCACTTTGATAGTTGAAACAACACACTTGTCTTTAATAAATTGCCCATACACTAACGCCTTAAATTCATTTCTTATAACATCAGAAACAAACATTACACTATCCCAACCGATTTTTTCACAACCCGATAATTCAAAGCGAGATTTTACCTTGATGGAGTCATATGAATTATTAAAACTCACTTCTGAAACAACCATTTCCTTATGATCCATCAGGTTATACTCAGGAAGCACTGTTTTTGAGAAATTATTAAAATTCTTATTATTAACCGGAACAACAAATGCTGTAGCGCCAGTATAATAATTCGGCATATCAAAATAATTTTTTGTTGCTCCTGCAGCAGCAATAATGGTTGAATCTGATTTTGTTAACCGGATTGCAGGATAAAGCTCGCCAAAAAACAATAAATCTTCCGGATTGGTAAATGAATTGGGAATGACATAAAGCGCTTCAAAGTCTATGTTTAATTTTAATAAAACTGCACTCATTAAATAATTTAATAAGTAACTATCAAAATTGTCCCTATAATAACCTAAGATTTGCGGTGATGCATAAAACTGTTGCTGATACCAAAATTCCCTTAAAAAATAATAAGCCTCCTTCGCTAATTCGGTTTGAGAATAGTTGTTTGATTTTGATTTTTTCTTCAGAAATTTAATGGCAGAGTTGTACATGGATCTATATGGGCTGTATGAACCTGTTATTTTAAAAATCATTTGATAAGTGAATTCTGATAAGGCATCTGCATTCACCTCTGATGTCATTTTATCAAGTGGCTTATAAAATGATTCATATCCTGCCGACAAAATGCCTGAATTAGTATAAAACAACTGTAATTTAATAGCCGGAATTTCTTTATACAAGTTACTCCATTCTTCATGAACTAACTTATCTCTATCTGTATCTTCTAACTCATATGAAATAGCTTCACTGTCATTTGGATCAGTAAATGATTTTAAGGAAGGGGCTCCGTTTACTGACCTGGCTTTTAGATAACACCCATTTAAAACGGCTACTTTTAATTTCTGCCATACAATAGGGTAATCTTCTTGAAACTGATAATATACAGGAGAAAATTCATAAAATTTACCTGTATGAAACATATGCTCTGTGCAGTAATAATAATCAATAATATCACCTACCTGCAGATTAGGAATAGCAATTTTTTTATACGAAAAAGTATTTCTCTTACCTTCGATTGTTTTATCAACCGCTTCTGCTATGTCCACTTCTTCAACATCTCCATTGGGCTTCTCTATTTTAAAGCCTACATATCTATCGACTTTTTCAGTTTTAAACAAACCTACAAATCGTTTAGAATTCTCCCGAAATGAAAACTCTGTATATTTTTCAATCGCATTATTATCTAATAGCTTTATGCGCTCATGAAAGTAAAAATTCTCATATAGTTTTGACGATAATGGTCTTTTTCGAACTGAACTTTCAGTATTTCTTGCAATGATAACTGCTGATTCATCTTTCCATTTTTCAGGTATATCTGTTTTTAAAAAATTAGAATCTGCATTTGACCACATATATTGCTTTACTTCCTCAATTCGAGGATCAATACTTTCTGAATCATTATTATCGTATTGAGCATGAGATAAAACACATATTGTTGTAAGAAGAAGAGCATTAATAAATTTCATCATAATTTTGAGGGATAAAACCTGCAATAAAAATCTTAAAGCTTAATACAGGTTTATTTAAAATATCCGGCAAAAATAAAATTATTAAACTAATAATAAATCCTACCCCAAAAACATTTTTGTTATTTAATCAAAACGGAAAGGTTAGATACTAATATAGGCTGCAGGCCTATTTTAAATTTAACTCACAAAACGGGTTAAAAGTATGGATCAAAAAATCCCTTCTTGAATCAAGAAGGGATTTTAAATATTGTTTGATGCTATTGGAGATTATTTCGGTTCCCAAAAACATCGTTTTGGAGAAACAATTAATTCCTCCTTCTTAAGTTTTGACATACCTTTATCCACCTCCTTACGCTCGAGTCCTGTTAATTCAACAATCTTTCCGGCATTAAGTGGTTGTCCGGCTTTTTTCATGGTTTCCAAAATTTGTTCTGTTATTTCCATCTGGGTATAATAAAAATTAAAATCAACAAATAATAATATCAGTAAACAAAGGTATCAAGTTATTTTTTGTTCAAAAAAATCATAACAATTTACTCTAATTCATATACCTTCTAAGAAATTAAAACCTCACATTTACCCCCAAGTTAAAATATGTAACGCCAAAACCGAGTTCTGCAAAAGCCCCTACTCTATTATTGATGGCATACCTGATTCCTGCAAAAATATCGGTGGCAAGTTTTGTTTTAGTTTCCTTTTCTTTGCCGCCAGTTAAAGGGTTGGTGAATTTTAAAGTTTGGAACCTGGCCCCCACAAACATACCGGCATATAAGTCAACCTTATTCCATTCGCTACTTTCAGTAAGTTCAACCATATCAAAGTGATATGCCACTCTTGGTCCCAATACCACATAATGGTAATCATCACTATAAGGAGTATTTAAATATCGGTAGTCGTAATCAGATCCTGCATAGGATAATATACCACCAGCAGTTATATAGCCCACTCCTAATTTATTTGTGTATCCATAATCATAGATAGCAGTAATTGCCATACCCCGGGAGGTATAATCATAACCGATAATAGCAGGAATTCCTACAGCTAATCCTAAACTCTGTTCACCCTTTTTCATAGGTTGTGCAGATCCTTTAATCCCAATTATTATTGCAAAAACAATGAATACAATGGTTTTTCTCATAATTAAAGATTTTAATGTTGTGTTTCTTTGTTGTGTTTATACCAATATCCCTACGATATTTTGTCTCTTAAACGTCCAAAAGTAAAAAATATTAGAAATAAATCTTTGTATATAAGTATTTAGTAACTTTGTCGCCACAAATAAACTTAAAATAAAGTATAATGTCTGTAGCAATGAATCGCCAGAAAAAGGTGACCACTCACGTATTGAGTGAAATGAAGCATAATAAAGAAAAAATTGCCATGCTAACCGCATATGATTATTCATTGGCTAAGATTGTGGATCAATCGGGTATTGATGTGATTTTGGTAGGTGATTCTGCTTCGAATGTTATGGCTGGATGGGAAACGACTTTACCTATCACTCTTGATCAAATGATTTATCACGGAGCATCAGTTGTAAGGGCTGTGAATCGCGCTTTAGTAGTGGTAGACATGCCTTTTGGAACTTATCAGGGCAATTCAAAAGAAGCCCTCACATCTGCTATCAGAATTATGAAGGAGACAGCGGCTGATTCAGTAAAACTGGAAGGTGGAAGTGAAGTATGTGAATCTGTTTCAAGAATTATATCTGCGGGGATACCAGTTATGGGACACCTTGGACTAACTCCGCAATCTATACATAAATTTGGAACTTACACTGTAAGAGCCAAACAAGAAGAAGAAGCAAATAAACTTATTAAAGATGCTCATTTGCTTCAGGAAGCAGGTTGTTTTGCTATCGTTCTTGAAAAAATTCCTGCCGAATTAGCGGCTCGTGTAGCTAGCGAACTAACAATTCCTATTATTGGTATAGGAGCCGGTAGCGGTGTGGATGGTCAGGTATTGGTTTTACACGATATGCTAGGCATTAACCAGGAGTTTTCTCCTCGATTTTTACGTAGATATCATAACCTTTTTGCCGAAATAAGCGGGGCTGTTGGTAATTATATTAATGATGTTAAATCGGTTGATTTCCCGAACGAAAGAGAACAGTATTAGCAGTATACAATCAACAGTACACAATTAGTAGTCAACAAAAAAATGTTGCAATAAATTGTATCGACTATGGACTGCGGCCAAAGAAGGTAGACTGTGGAAAGGTAGTTGAGTTAAAACATGAAACTAAGAACTAAAATTAAATGGAAATATTATTTGAAGACAATCATATAATTGCAGTATATAAAACCAATTCTGAGATTGTTCAGGGTGACAAGACCGGTGACGAGGCCTTGAGCGATAAAGTAAAGGCTTACATCAAGAAAAAATACAATAAACCGGGTGATGTATACCTTGGTGTTGTTCATCGTATCGACCGTCCGGTTAGTGGCATTGTACTTTTTGCACGAACCAGCAAGGCGGCTACTCGATTGAGTAAGATGTTTCTGGATAAGGAGATCAAGAAAACATACTGGGCCATTGTTAAAAATTTACCAGCTGAAGATCAAGGAACGCTTAAGCATTACATGATTAAGAATCAGGAGAAAAACAGATCAAAAGCATTTGACACAAACCGTAAAAATGCCAAGGAAGCCATTCTTAATTATAAGCTTATTTCAAGTTCTGCAAACTATCATCTTCTGGAAATTGACTTAGAAACCGGCAGGCATCATCAGATCAGATGTCAGTTGGCTAAAATTGGTTGTCCTATTCGTGGCGACTTAAAATATGGAGCAGCCCGTTCATTAAAAGGTGGGGGTATTAACCTTCATGCCAAAAAAATTGAATTTATGCACCCGGTTAAAAAGGAACCCATTGTTATTGATTGCAGACCCCCTAAAGAAGAGGGTTTATGGAATGAATTTGATAATGTGATGAAATAAAAAGCATCTGTAAAATATAGATAAAGACAACCTCAGAATAAAGGTTGTCTTTTTTGTTTCATTAAATTATTTTAACAACGACTCTCCGGTAAAATATAAAGGCAGAAAATCATTGGCTTTTTCAAATACCAATATTTCAAGTTCGCTATCTAAAAGAGTTTTAATATTTGTTTTATAACGAGATTCTGTTTCAATCATCACCTGCCTGCAAGCTCCGCATGGCGAAATGGGTTTTTGGATTTGTGTTCCATTATTCGAAGCTGAAATAGCCATTTTAACAATTGCTACATTAGGGTGTTGTGAATTACTCCAAAAAATAGCAGTTCTTTCAGCACATAATCCAGATGGATAGGCTGCATTTTCCTGATTTGTTCCGGTAATAATTTCACCGTTTTCCAATAAAAGAGCTACCCCAACTTTAAAGTTTGAATATGGTGCATAAGCATTTACAGTGGCTTTACGAGCGGCTAATATCAGATTTTGTTCATCCTGTAATAACTCCTCAAGCTTATCGTACTTGTATATGGTTGTTTTTATTTCAATCTTTCCCATGTTATTATCATTTATTAAAAGAGCAATCCATTCATGATGCAGCGTCTTTCATTTGAGGAATTATTAACCTTCAGAGTTGTTTTATTCCTATTTCTCAAATATGGTAATTAAAACAAGTTAATTCAAATATAATGTATTGATTCATTATTTCATTTAGCAAAACTCTTATATATCACAACTCCTAAATAAATATGTTACCGCAATTAATAACAGCAAAATCAATATTCAACAAAATAAAGCTTAAGAGATTTCCGTTTACAGGATTAAAATGGTTCCATTTTTTTATATTTGTGTTCAATACAAACAAATGATTTTTAAGCATGGGGAAGTTTATTCAATTATCTGCAATAATTTGGTTATTGGGAACTTATACTAGTATTATTGCACAAAACAGTTCTTTAACCAGCGGAGACTACATTAATAAGTACAGTGAATTAGCTGTAAAAGAAATGAAGCGTGTAGGCATTCCTGCAAGTATTACATTGGCGCAAGGCATGCTTGAATCAGGTAATGGCAACTCTACTTTAGCAAGAAAATCAAACAACCATTTTGGAATTAAATGTCATAACGATTGGAATGGTAAACGTGTTTATCACGATGACGACCGCAAGGGGGAGTGCTTTAGGAAGTACAAAACAGTTTACGAATCCTATTTGGATCATTCTGATTTTTTAATGTGTAAAAAACGCTATGCTTCCTTATTCAAACTCAAAACAACTGATTACAAAGGATGGGCGCATGGTTTGAAAAAAGCAGGTTATGCTACCGATCCTAAATATGCAAAAAGACTAATAAATATTATCGAAGAAAATGGTTTACACAAATTTGATAATGGAAATATTAAGGTAAGACATGCAAACAATGTTTCTCCTTCAAAATCTGGTGGCAACGTTGATAACTTTACTGTAAATGCATTTGAAACACACAAAATTGAGATAAATAATGGAGTAAAGTATATTACTCTTAAAGAAGAAGACTCAGCTTATGACATTTGCAAAGAACTTGGCTTAAAAGAATGGGAATTATTCAGTTACAATGACATCTCACAAGGCGATAACATATCTAAATACAAATACTTATATGTTCAGCCCAAAAGAAACAAGGCTCATAGAAAACATAGAATTCATAGAATAAAATCAGGTGAAACTTTGCATTATATTTCTCAAAAGTATGGTGTAAAAATGAAAAGGTTATTAAAATATAATAATATAAAAAAAGGGGATAAAGTTGAAGCAGGTATGGTTATTCAACTTAGAAAAAGAAAGAAATAGAACTCTTTGAGTATGATACAAAAACCCTTGTTCACTACTATCATATTTTTATTCTTTCTTATTGGTAATTCAGTAAATAGCCAGAATTTTAATACGCAACAAAAATTCTGGCTTTATAAAATAGTATATAAAACACCTTCTCTAAAAAGAAATTGGTCTGATTTTATTACTTATCAAGGGGCTCTTCCAACCCGGGAAGTAAGAACTGTAAAAGGAGGGATTTTAAACATCCAACATCTTCCCGACTGGGATTTTATTAAAAAACAAATTACACAAAATCCTGATTTATTGACCATCAAATTTGATGAGATAAGTAAATCATCACCTGGATTAATTGCAGATGCCTCAGTAAAACTAACCTTGTGGGAATTGTATTCCATATTAGTGGATGGTTTATCTGAGGAAATTCCATTTTCAAGCCACGAAACAGCTGCTTATTTCAAAAATATGATGGTGACTACTCTTCCTTCTGTAATGAGAAATGGTACAGATGTTAAAGAAAAGTATCTTCCCGTTTTATATGATATATTGAATCCCAGCTTACCAGTTTATCAAAAATCCGCATCTTTATCCAAAGTGAAAAAAGTAAGTATTCAAAGCCACAAAAAGGTTCTGGATAAATGGCATCAACTGGTCAGGAAATATGTTGAAGATCAGTCGAATAAGTATTTTAATATTTTAGCTCAACGAAACATCTATTTTAAGGGTCAATTACTCGCTGCAGGTGAAGGCAGCGGATCATCAGGCCTATTAAGAGAATTTGAAAAAAAAGATGGAGGTGGAATAAATACAGGCACAGGAAAAGGCATTGGACTCTTTACTTATGACATGTCAATTAAAAAAGAGAAATTAGTACCTCAATTTAACTCAACCACCAACACCAAAGCATTAAAAAACGAACCCACTTTAATTCACCTTTCCTTATGGGGTATCGACAGCAATAAAAAGCCCCTGATTGTTGTTGAGAACAAAGACAATAGCTACTTATTATTTGCCGATTATATTTCCAATGAAATATGCCCTGATCCCAACGCTTCGATGGGAATATCGTACATGGACCGGATTGAAGAGTTTGAATACGAAAAAATAGAAAAACCGCTGATAGAATTAAATAAAAACAATGGATTATTGGCCATCTTTGACAGGGAAAATCGCACAAAAGATCAAATAGCAGCAAAAATAAAATCGCTGGAACTAGAGATTGACTCAATTAATGAACTTAAAGAAATTAACGAAACAGCTATATACACCAGAAAAAGTAAGATAGATATTAATCTTAAAAATCTCACCAATAAAGAATCAAAGCTAAGTGATCTGCAACGGAAAATTTCCGGAGTATATCAAAACATAGATCGTTCAGAAAAGAAACTTGATAAGATGAAATCTGCTTTGGGTAAAAATGTTCAACCCTGGACAAAACATGACTCTATCTATACTTTTGCTGATGGTACCCAGTTTAATTATCATACTCAGGATCTTATTATTTACACCGATAGTTTTTCTGAGCCTATAAAGATAAGCTTATTAGCGGCCTCCTTTTCTTTGGAAAGTGAAAGAAAAGATGAAGTACAATTATATATTAATTCAACAGGAGGTGTGAAGGGGAAAAGATTAAATGAGGGTATAGCTGATATCAATAAATCAGATACCTTATTGACGAAAACCTTTTACTTTGAAACTGATGTATTTGAATTACATACCTCCTTTACTTCTCAAGAAAAAGCGATCATATCCGGATTAACAAATGCTGACAATAAGCCATCTAAGACACTAACTTGGAATTTACTGGCCAATGGAGTAGATACTGTTATTCATTCCAACATACTGAAAGACAAACAAAGCTATCAGACAAAAAACCGTCTGGAAAACTATAAACGAGCACGCCGAGTAGACGTTGAAATTATTGAAACTTCAAATGCATATCAAGTAAATATTACTGGATTTGCAGATGCCGGGAATACCAGATTATCAAAATTACCGAAAACTTCCAGACTGCAATTTGCAAATCAAGCACATCTAATGCAGTCGTTAAATCCATATCTGAGTTCATTAAGAGTGCTATCAGTAGCATCTGAATTAGAGGACATTTTAAATCTGGATTTATCAGGATATCAGATATTCATCTACCCTTTAAATAAGAGATTGTCGGTGAAGGAATTAAAGGAGATTTTAAAATAAAATCTACATCCCTAATATTAATTAAAGATGCAGATGCACTTCTTAATTTTACCTTTGAACTACAAATTGAAATACTTTATAACAGGCACCGCTTCGCACTTTTAATAAATATCTTCCTTCCGGAAGATGTGCTACAGCATATGGGTACAAATCGTTTACTGCAGAATATATAAAAGAATCAATTATATTTCCTGAGCTATTCACAACATGGATATAGGAATTTTTACTGGTATTGATGCTGATATTTAATACAGGCACAAAAAAACACCTGTGTATATTACACAAGCGTCTCTTTAATTATTGTGTCCATAAAGGAATAGATACAAAATCCTTTCTGATATGTATTTTAATCTGCTACCCTACAATTATTCATATTTTTAAATCCATTTAAAAATTCTTTTGCAGTCATTCTCTTTTTCCCTGCCAATTGTAACACATCTATTTGTAATGCGCCTCCTTTACAAGCAATTAAAATCTGATTTTTACCATCTGTTTTAATTTCGCCGGGATTCAAAGCCACATCAAAAACCATTTCTGTTTCAAATATTTTAAGTCCGGTCTTTTTGCCTGTTTCATCCATAATCTCAGTCCATGCCGCAGGGTAAGGTGATAATCCTCGTATTTTATTATAAATATCAACCATGGAAAGCGACCAATCTATTTTACAATCTTCCTTGAATATTTTTGGTGCAGGTCTTAATACAGTATCCTTTTCAATAAAATCATCCTGTGATTTAGTTGTTATTGTATCATTACAGATATTAGTAACCGTTTCTAAAACTAACCCTGCTCCCAGAACCATCATCTTATCATGAACAGTTCCGGCAGTATCTTTTTCATCGATAGGCATAGATTTCTGGTCAATAATATTACCTGTATCTATTTCATGCTTTAAAAAGAAAGTAGTAACACCCGTTTTTTTATCACCATTGATAACAGCCCAATTGATTGGAGCCGCTCCCCTATATTGAGGCAACAGAGAACCATGAAGATTAAAGGTACCCATTGGAGGCATATTCCATACTACCTCAGGAAGCATTCGGAAAGCGACAACTACCTGCAAATGCGCTTTTAATTCCCTCAGGTCTCCCACAAATAGTTCATCTTTCAATTTCAATGGTTGCAGCACTTTTATACCCTGGCTAACTGCATAATCTTTAACCGGTGAAGTTCTTAACTTCTGTCCTCTACCTGCAGGTTTATCAGGAACTGTAATAACACCAACAACATTGAATTTATTTTCAACAAGTATTTTAAGGCTTTCCACAGCAAAATCGGGAGTGCCCATAAATACAATTCTTATATCTTCCTTATTAATCATTACTGGATTAGTTTTTTAAGGTTGTGTTTCCTTTTTGATGCTTTGGAAAGTATGGACAGTTCTTGCATCCATTTCCACAACAATACCCTCTTTCTGTCAAATACTTTGCGGTCATGATTCTAAATCCCCTGGGATCCATTATAAAATCTTCCCCTTCCTTCATAGGTTTCTGAGGATAATAATCATCTATATAATTCATTAAATTCTTTTTTTTACAAAGATAAGATTATCAATGTAGATTCGAAGTATTTAAAAACTGTAACGACTAACATTATCATTTTTTTCTATCACAAAAACAAACCTTTTTTCACATTCTCAAGTATACAATGGTTTATTTTTATTTTAGATACAACAACGCTTCACTTAACTTTATGTATAAATTAGTAAAACATAGCCTATTATTCCTTACTATAAATATTACATCATCTTTTTGCTATTGTCAAAATCAATATTTAGCTGATAAAACAGAAAAAATCATTCGCTCAATTAATCAATACCATTATAGTCCAAGAATAATTAACGATGAATTTTCTCAATTACTTTATGAAAATTTTATTGAAAGATTAGCAACAAAAGATAATTTCTTTTCTAACGAAGATGTTAAATTGATAGCTGAAAATAAAAATAACTTTGATGACTTCATTATATCAAAAGACTTTTCATTTATTGAAAACATATCAGAACTCTATAATCAAAGACTTAATTTACGAATTCAATTTCTTGAAAACTTATCTCTCAAATGTGTCACTTGGAATAAAAACGATTCATTATTCATTTTTCCGAAAGATTCATTTCTAACAAAAACCAACACTGAAAAACATCTGGAACAGGAACTAAAATACCAAACATTAAATTATTATTTCTACAATCATGATTCAACTCCAATAGCAGATTTAAACATAAATGACTCATTAGAGATACTACACAAAGAGATTATCAAAAAGGAGATTTGTCATCTAAAATCAAAACAAAATTATTCGGATATTCCTCAACGTTTTGTTTCTGATCAGTTTCTTAAATCATTGGCTTGCACTTTTGATCCTCACACAAACTTTTTCACTCCTATTGAAAATGATTTTTTCAACAGGAGTATCTCAACAGACAACCTTTCGTATGGCATGAATTTTCAAATGAACGAACTGGGTGAGGTAGAAATAGCAGAAGTTATACCAGGAAGTCCGGCCTGGGATTCCAATCAAATAAACGAGGGCGATGTACTAATAGAAATTCAGCGAGATAATAAGGAAAAACTTAGCATTAACTGCATGAATGTTTATGCGGCAATAGAATCCATCTACTCAAACAACATTAATAACACTACATTCACTATTCGAAAAAAAAGCGGTGAAATAATCAATATTGATTTAACCAAAAAATCTCTTCAATCTGAAGATAATATCATTAAAAGCTTTCTTCTTGGTAATGAAAACAAAATCGGATACATCTATTTACCTTCCTTTTACACTAATGCGAATAGTTATTATTCAGAAGGATGTGCCAATGATATAGCCAAAGAACTGATAAAACTAAAACAGGAAGAGATCTCCGGACTCATAATAGATCTGCGAAACAATTCAGGAGGTTCCATGCTTGAAGCTATTAACCTGGCGGGAATGTTTGTCAATTATGGTGCCTTAGGAGTCTACGATATTAAAACAGAAGGACCTTCAACACTTAAAGATTTAAATAGAGGCACCATATTTAATAAACCATTACTGATACTTCAAAACAGTTATAGTGCTTCAGCTTCGGAACTTTTTGCTACTGCCATGCAAGATTATAATAGAGCAATAATTGTAGGTTCCCCTTCTTTCGGCAAATCAACAGTTCAACAGATTTTCCCTTTAGATACAGCAAATTCACAGCTAAATAGTGGATATTTAAAAATTACAATTGGTAAATTTTATAGAATAAACGGACATACACACCAAAAATATGGAGTAAATCCAGACATCAACCTACCCACTTTAAATTATGGCAAATCTGCAGGTGAAAAAAATTATCCTACAGCACTAATTAATGATACAATTAATAAAAAAATATACGCATATCCTCTTGCTAAATTACCCATCGATACCATAGCAAGACTTTCATATAACAGATTAAATACTGTTGATTTTTTTAAACAAATAAGACAGTATAATAAAATGATAAGCAACATAGATGAAACAAAGATTCCTTTGAATATAGATTCCTTTTCTGAATATTATGAATCACAGAGGTCTTTGCTATCTTTTTATAACAATCCGGATACTACCTATACTCTTAATGTAAAAAATCCCAGATACATACGGGATTTAAGATTAACTATCGATGGTAAACCATACAACACAACCGCTATTGAAAACATTAAAAATGATGCTTATATAACTGAGTCATTCAGAATTTTAGCAGACTTAATAAACATTAAATAAAACCTGTAATTATGAAATTTTTCGAATTAAAACTAATCGCACTATTACTACTTACGATTGTAAATAGTAACATTAAATCTCAAACTGCAAATACTGCACTCGAATATATGCAGGAAATGCAATTGTTATCCGAAGATTTAAAAGATGAAACCTGGCAATATCTTAAGGCTGTTACTAAAGGTAAAGGAGCCCGTAAGATTGATAAAAAGAGACAAGAATTAATAGAAGAAGTAAGCTTAAAAAGAAGCGAACTAAGAGGTAAGCAATCCTTTACTGAAGACGGAATATATAAAAAGGCTGTTTTAGAGTATTTTGATATGACTTATACCGTTTTAAAGGAAGATTATGACAAAATTCTGGACATGGAGGATATTGCGGAACAATCTTACGATTTGATGGAAGCCTATATCCTGGCAAAAGAACTAGCCGGCAAAAAAATGGATGAGCCATTTGATAAACTCAAAGAAGGACAAAAGGCTTTTGCTCAAGCTAATAATATTACCTTAGTAGAAGGAGAATCTGACAAGAAGTCGGAGAAAATAAAAAAAGCAGGAAATGCTCTTGAATACTACAATGATGTTTATCTAATCTTTTTTAAATCCTACAAGCAAGAAGCTTATATACTTGATGCTATGCAAAGAGCTGATGTTAGTTCGCTTGAGCAAAACATTAATACTATGGTAGATTTTAATAAAGAAGGACTTACCAAACTTGATGAACTTGAGAATTATAATGGAGATGCATCCTTGAAATTGGCAGCAAATAAGGTGTTTGATTACTTTAATATGGAAGCCACCAAACATTATCCTTCTATGGTAAATTACTTTGTTGCAAAGGATAATTTTGAAAAGATACAAAAAGCATTAGAGGCCAAGAAAAAAAGCAAAAGAACAAAAGATGATATTGAACAATTTAACAAAGCTGTTGAAACCTTTAATGCCGAAGTAAACAAATACAATGAGACAAATAAAATAACCAATAAGGGACGTGCTGATATACTAGCATTTTGGAATAAGGAAGTAGATAACTTTTTTGATCAACATACCAATTAATTATGTATATCAATAGAGTTAACCATAGTTACCATTAGCTTATATCAAATAAAAAAAATCGGTCAACATGGATCGATTTTTTTTATTTGAATCTTGATAAATTTCTATCTTTCAGTAAAGTGTTTCATAAACTACACTCTGAGATAGCCGGCAGGATTTATGGAATTAGTCTGACTAAGCATTCCTTTAATTTGATCAATCGTTGAGAAGTCCTTACTTACCATCCAGTTTTTTCCTTGCATAAGGAAGGGTAAAAAAGAATTTAGTTCCAATACCCAGTTCTGACGAAACCCATATTTTACCTCCCATTTTTTCAACATAGGCTTTGGATATGGCTAAACCTAAGCCTGTACCTCCGTATTGGTTATAATTGTTTTCTGCCTGAATAAATCGATCAAAAATAGTGTCATGCTTTTCTTCTGAGATTCCAATACCCGAATCTTCCACCATAAACTGAATAAGATCATCCTTTAGTTCATAGGTCACTTTTATAAATCCATTATGGGTAAATTTAATTGCATTGCTAATTAGGTTATCCAATACCTGTCTTAATTTTGTTGAATCACAAAAGATAGTGCTTTCCTCATCGTTTAGGGGATTGCTTGTAAAAATAATATCAATGTCATTATTTTTAGCAATTGGCGTATAAAAAGTAACTAATCCTTTAATAAGTTCATTGATGGATGTTTGATTTTCATACAAGTCTATTTGTCCGATTTCAATTTTGGAAACATCAATAATATCGTTTACAATTCTAAGTAATTGATGGCCACTTGCACTGATGATATCACAATATGATTGCAATTGATCATTTAATGTATCTGAATCTTTCAAAATATCAGAAAATCCAATAATTCCATTCATTGGGGTTCTGATTTCGTGGGACATATTACATAGAAAGGCTGTTTTCAACCGATCACTTTCCTCAGCTTTTTCCTTGGCAATAATCAATTCTTTTTCAATTTCTTTTAATCGGGTAATATCGTGTGCTACAGAATAGGAAATTCCCTCCGAATAAATTGGTTGTACAATCCACGAAAACCAGACATAACTTCCATCTTTACATACATAACGGTTTTCAAATCGCATAATATCAGGCTGTTCAATAATCTTCTCCTGAATGTAATCAATGGTTCTCTGTATGTCTTCCGGATGGATGAATTCGAACATCGTTCTTCCTTCAATTTCATTTACAGGATATCCTAATAAGTTACTTAAGGCTGGATTAACTTTTAAAAAAACAGCATTAATATCTGCAATACATATGGGATTGGCCACCAGATTATAAATACGCTCAAAATCCTTAAGTACTTTTTCGGTATTCTTAATTTTCTCTTCTGCCTCAATTAAATTCGTAATATTTCTGGATATAATATGTACACCTTTTAGTTTACCCTCTTCAATTACCGGTATATACTCAGAATCGAGCCAAAGCTTTTCTCCATCAAGATCATACATACTTTTGTATTTCTGTAGTTTTCTTGTTTTGAGAGTAAGCTTAATTCTTTCAAATGTCTGAAACTGATAGGATTTGTATTTAGGAATAACATCTCCTTGTGAAAGAATGGGGATATATTCAGAAAATAGCTCTCTGAAACTTTCATTAAAAAGTTTGAGTTTTAGTTCATTATCAAAAAAACAATTGATTGTTCCTGAGTTTTCGAAGAGTATCTTATATAGAAAGTCTTTTTGACTTTGATGTTCACTTTTGCTATTCTCAAGTTCGATTTCCAGGTTTAAGTGTGATAAGTCTGCTTCTATTGATTTATGAAACTGTGATAGTAAACCTATTAATTTTTGAGAATGTATCTTTTCTTTCGCATCAAATAAACAGATAATTCCAAATAGTTTTTTGTCGGCATTAAATATTGGCAAACCAATAAAACTTTCAGCCTCTATTATTTCTACTGCATCTTTAGAGGGCCGAAACAAATCTTTATTCAATAAATCATTTTTAATTTGATCAGGATCATATCCAAATTGAACACCTGGAATAAACTGATTATCCAGTGTTTGATTTGCAACAACAACTTCAAGTTTATCATTACTAAATCTCAGGATACTCCCATAAGAAACGTCAAAGAAATCCACCAGCAAATCAACTCTTGTCTGCCATTTCCGAATCACATCCTGCGGTACCTCCAAATCACCTTGACTTATTATTGTATCTTCAAATGATTTCATGTATTTTTTCTATGAATAGAAGAAAGAAATTTGCCAAAATATAAGCAAAAGAAATTATTTATGAGTCTGAATCTTTACCCACACTAACATTTTAGCATATTATATTACTAATTGACTTTATAGATATACTGAGTAATTTAGTGGGTAATTAGTGTTCGTCTATAACGTCCAAACACACGACTTAATGGAAAGGCATTAATCATTTTTTAAAAGTATATTAATAATGCAAAAATTAATTGTTTAAGCACTCTCCATTCGCAGATTAAAAAATAATGAGTTGTATTTCCATAAACAGATTATATACTACAATTATATGCCAGAGAATTTTACTTCATGATCCCTGCCTTTAAAAAAGTAATTTCTTTTTCTGACAAAAAGCGCCATTTCCCTCTTGGAACATCTTTTTTTGTAAGACCGGAAAAGTATACCCTATCAAGTTTTACAACTTCATACCCTAAATGAGCAAAAATACGACGAACAATACGATTTCTACCTGAATGAATTTCGATACCCACCTCATAGTTATTCCCCTTCACCAAACTTACTTTATCGCCTTTGATAAATCCATCTTCCAGTTCAAAACCTTTCGAAATTTTATTAATGTCCTCATCAGTTATTGGCTTGTCTAAAAAAGCATGATAAATTTTTCGGTGTTCGTGACTGGGGTGTGTTAGCTTTTTGGTTAAATCACCATCATTGGTTAACAGAAGTACACCAGTGGTCATTTTATCCAATCTCCCAACCGGAAAAATACGTTCATCACAGGCGTTCTTAACAATATCAATCACAGTTCTTTTGGCATGAGGATCACTTAACGTTGTAACACAATCCTTTGGCTTATTAAGAAGTACATAAACCAATTTTTCAGGGTTCAGCTCTTTACCATCATAGACCACAGTATCATTTTTACTCACCATTGTGCCCACTTCTGAAACCACCTGCCCATTAACAATGATTAGTCCTTCTGCAATCAATTTATCAGCCTCTCTGCGGCTACAAACTCCTGCATTGGCAATAAATTTATTTAAACGAATCTTATCCTTTTCACTTGATGTCACATGCCTGGGGACTTCCGTTTTTTTTTCTACGGGCTTGTTTTTTAACTCAACAACTTTTTTTTTCGGAGTCCCTTTTCTATGTGTTTTTGAAGCTTTTTTGCTCATGCCAAATTTTCCTATATAATTTCTGCAAAGGTCACAAAATATTTTAAAGTATTTAAATTAAAATCTGTTTTATGAATGGTCTAATAAAGAATTATTATCAATCTGAATTCAAATGATAGATTACTAACAAAGCAAAGTAAATTGTAAAGAATACATCAAAGTTTCATGCGAATGACCTATTGTGGTTAATTTACAGTACTATCTACACTACCATCCTTCAGTTTTGTAGATATTAGATCTCCACTCTTCAATTCATCTGCGTTTTTAACTGCCTTTCCATTTAAATAAGTAATTGAGTATCCCTTTTTAAGTATGTTTTTTGGATCGAGCAACTCATTGGTTTTAGACAGTAAATTCAACTGAGATTCCTTTTGGTTAAAAAGATGTTTTAATATACCTGCCAATTGCCCAGGTATATTATTTAGTTGTTGTTGTTCTGTTTTAAGTTTGTTAATGGATTGAGATTTAATGCTGTTTGTGATATTTTTTAGTTGGTTGATCTGATTGTTGATATATCTATCAGAAGAACTACCTAATTGTTGAATGATTTGATTAAGTTTATGACCTTCAGTCAACAATGAGTTTTTCACTAATGGCTTAAATCTTCCCGAAGCTTTTTCAAGCATATAACGGTAATCTGATACTATATCTCTTGTCTGAGAAATAATACTATCTTTTAAACCATCCAGTCTTTCATCAAAATCACAAACCAATTCAATAATATGCTCAGCAACTGCGGTTGGTGTTTTTAACCGCGTATGTGCTACGTAATCCACAATAGTTTCATCACGTTCGTGACCAATGCCCGAGAATACAGGTAAAGGGAACTGTGCAATATTATAAGCAATCCAGTAATTATCAAAACACATTAAGTCTGAAGTTGAACCTCCACCTCTGATAATAGCCACCACATCAAAAAAATCTTCATGCTCATATATTCTATCTAAAGCTGCAATAACAGATTCTTCTGTTTTATCTCCCTGCATGATGGCCGGAAATAATTTAATGTAGAAGTGATATCCTCTGCTGTTGTTATTCAGTTGATTGCAAAAATCATCAAAGCCCGCTGCTGTAGGAGATGAGATAACTGCAACCTTTTGCGGAACCAGGGGAATTTCTAGTTCTTTATTCATATCAATCACCCCATCTTCACTTAATTTATTTAATATGGCTTGTTTTTTTTGTGCCATATCACCTAATGTGTAGGTAGGATCAATATCTCTGACATTTAAGCTAATACCGTATACCTCCTGATAATCAATACTAACTCTAAGGAGTACCTTTAGCCCGGATTCCAGATCTTGTCCGGTAGCCTGTTTAAAATAGGGTTTGAGCATTCGGTATGTATAGGCCCAGATATTAGCTCTTGATTTGGCTATGATCTGTTCCGTTTTTTCATCTTTCTCAATTAATTCAATATAACAATGACCGTTTCTAACCTCTCTTATTTCACTAATTTCTGCCACAACCCAATAGGTATCGGCAAAAGTACTATGAATAGTATTTTTGATTCTACTATTTAGTTCGAACAATGACAAAGAGGTTTCGCTCATGCTTACAATTTATTAATTTTGATGGTATAAAAACGATTTTTGGTCTTTAGGCGCAACAAGTAAATGCTGCTGGGTAGTTGTGGTAATCCATCAATCCTTACTTCGCTTTTCCTTTCAACATTTAAACTAAAAACCAGGTTTCCAGACATGTTAAAGATATCTATTTGCTCAATTAATATGTTATTGGATTTTGATTGTATTGTCAGATCATCATAAAACGG
Source organism: Marinilabiliaceae bacterium (assembly GCA_050290065.1). Classification (GTDB taxonomy): domain Bacteria; phylum Bacteroidota; class Bacteroidia; order Bacteroidales; family Marinilabiliaceae; genus Saccharicrinis. The sequence goes on along the minus strand of JBNKGY010000030.1, from coordinate 5,342 downwards.
GTTTGGATAGATAGTAAAAACAGAAAAGGGTTCATTACCAATAATATTCGGATTATTGTTCCGGGCTTTTTCAAAATCAGGAATTCCATATCCAAAGGAATTATCCGGATTATTATATTGATGACTACTGAATCGAATTAGTATAAGAAGTTCTTTACTATTTAACTCTGGTCTGGCCTGCCATAAACAAGCTGAGAATCCTGTAATAACAGGTGCTGAAAAACTCGTTCCATTACCTTTAATTACAGTACCGAATTCATTTTGCAAGGCAGTTTGTACTCCCTGAGCGGCAATATCAGGTTTAACTCTAAAATCAGATGAAGGACCATAGCTACTAAAACTCGCCCTTGTACTATCAGCACTCATAGCAGCAACCGATAATATATTTTCACCATCAGATGGGGTTATTATGTAATGCCATGGAGCAAGAGCTTCATTTCCGGCACTGCAAACCACCAACATACCTTTAGAAAAAGCTGCTTCAGCACCCTGAACGCAAACAGTGCTTTTCCCATCCATATCCTCATAGGAATAATTCATGGTTGGATTGTCAAAAGTAAAATATCCCACTGAAGAATTAATGACATCCGCTCCTGAACTATCAGCAATTTCTGCAGCTATAACCCAGTTATATTCTTCAATCGGATACTCACTATTATCATCTTCAGTTCTTAACAAAATATAAGAGGCATTGGGTGCCGACCCTTTAAACTCCCCTTCGATATATCCGCCCATAATAGACAGTACGTAGGTTCCGTGATTCGATGACGTGGCATAAACATCTCCTCCGGGATCAACAATATCTATCTCATTTAATATTTGAGTGTTTTCCCATAGATGAGTAAATGAGGACAGGTTATTAACATTCCGAAAGCCATTATCAATTACAGCTATTAAGATGCCTTCCCCTTCGTAACCGTTTTCATGCAACAAGTGTCCGTTAACTGTTTGTGCTTGATTATATGCCATTCCATAAGTACTGATAAGATCGTTTTTTAAAACCGGAATACCGTCTTTTTGCTTTATTATTTTCGAAGTTCTATTTGAATTTGTTTCCCAAATCAATTTGGTATCATCCACAAATGATATCTTGGTAATAGTATCCATCAATAGCTTGTCTGAGCTTTCAATGATCACTCCATTCAACCATTTTGATGGCCAATAAATCTTAAGATTCATATTCTTCAGACTATCTATATACATCTGAGAAACGGGCAAATCTTGTTCGTTAATCTGGATATTCTGCCTTGCCCTTCTTTCTAACGAACGTTGAGAAAGGAAATCTTGCGGCTGAGAAAGGGAGTAGCTATTGTTGTCCTTATCAGAAAAATAAATGAAGTATTTTTGTGCATTAACCCCTACGTTAATGCACAATAATAAGATGATAACAATATGATTCTTAAATAATTTCAACATCAAAAAATAAGTATATACCACTTAACAGTTAACGAGATCTCTATGTTTAAATTTCAAATCATTAAAAATCTTAACGGATAATGATTTACATCCCTCTGATATATTCATCAGGGTTGTGTCTGAAATCCTCCGGATCTTTCAATTTGTTCTTATTTCTTTCAAAATCCTCAAAAGTAGCCTTCTGTTTTTCACTAAAACTCTCAGCATCAAGGTTAATCCCATTTTTGTACTCAATCTTATAATCTAGTTTACCCATTGGTGTAAAAATTAACCAGGTTCCATCTTCTGCACCATTTTTAAACTGACCTTGAATTTCAATTTTACCATTTTCAAAGTAGATACTATAAGGGCCTTCAATTTTGCCATTCACATGAGCGGAACGTAATTTCACATTACCATTCTCATGATACTTAATCCAGATACCATCTTTAACATCTTCTTTCCATTCAATTTCTGTGGCTTTTTTACCATTACTAAAATAGTGAGTCGTTAATCCGTTTTTAATTCCTTTTGTATAGTATTCTGAAGTATACAGATATCCTTCTGGAGAATAGAATTCCCACAATCCATCTTTTACTGTACCAAAATAGGTTCCCTTTGCTGTAAGTTTTCCTTGTTCAGAAAACAACTCCGCTTTACCGTATTCACCGTTATCATCGTAGTCAATTGTTACTTGTTTATTTCCGTTTTGGTAATACCTGGTTAATAAACCTACAGGTTTATCATCTTTAAAAGTAACTGTATAAGCAGGCTTTCCATTGCTATATCTTTTTTCCCAATACCCTTGCTTACGGCCCTGATCATCCTTTTTATTTTGGTTTAGAGATGTATTGTTAACAGTAGTTTTTTTAGAAGGTACCTTATTTCCAAAAACATCCATTTCCTGAGCGCTCGCAATTTCAACAGATAAAATCAAACTGATAATTAGATAAGTAAACTTCATAATTAACTTGAATTTTTAGTATTTGTACAAAAATATAACGAATAGTTTAATTTATAGGTTATAATTGATAACTAATCGGTAAATGTTTTAATGAATTTATAATAACACTAAATATCCAATGGATATGTTTATGGTGAATATTAATTCCATCTAAAATCTAATACACCCTATTTTTATCAGATTATAATAATTGTATATGCCTCCTTGTTTTTTAGTCCATATATTAAGAGAAGGCCCCTTTCTATTCGCTGTATAAATATAACTGTGTTACCACGTGTTGTGTCCTGTTTAATAATTTTATATTGAATAAGTTTAATATGACTAACATCCAACCTTAAAATTTTCTAATAAACTAAGCCTCGAAATGACACTCAACATAAACAAAGTAAATCCCGTTGAAAACATTTAGAACACAAATAATTAGGTGGAGCATTTTATAACGGAAAGCTAACATTTATTCAACAAAAGTATAAAGAGATGTGTAATGTATGTTTGAGTGATTAATCCAGTTGCATATATGCGAAATATAAATATTAATTTAGTAATGTAACACCATGTGATATATGTATAAATAATAAATATATGTTTAAAATGAAACCTTTTAAATATTGGAAAGTATACCGTAAATCTTAACACCCATGCCAAACGTGGCAATTGATAGTTTTCGTCTTGTTGGATGATGAATTTTACCTGAATACATTGAGTATTAACCCAAACAAAAAGTTCAATTACAACTGTATCTGTATTGACCCAATACCAAAGTTTTGGGCAAATGGACAGATATATCACTCAATAATTTGAATATGTTATTAAATAGAATAGTATGGGATAATTTATGCCGAAGGAATCTATTGGATCAGTTCTGCAGGTGTATGGTATACGGTTAACTATACCTTCCATATTGACAGAGCACGGTACTATTACTCCGTTAGTAACGGATTACTAAAGTAGTTTAATGCAGGGTGCCGATGGTAATACCTACTTAATAGGAGCCGGACAAAATGAAATAGCAATTTTAAATACCGATGGAAGTAACCTGATATTAACAACAAGTTCTTTGACACGTAGTGATGATGGCAAAACGCTTGTAGGTATTACACCCGATGCACCATTGCAACTATATAGCAGTGCTCCGCAAAGTGTGTTTGAGCGATGGGTTGGCCGCCGTCAATACGAAATTAACGATCATCTGGGCAATGTGAGGGCAACCATAAGCGATCAGCTCAATAGTACTGCTAATACTATTGCTTATGAACCTACATTATTAACACATAGCAACTATTACCCATTTGGTATGCAAATTACAGCATTATCGGGTAATAGCGGCGAGTATAGGTTCGGGTTCCAAGGGCAAGAGGTCGACAACGAGATCAAGGGGATAGGGAACAGTATTAATTATAAATTTAGAATGCACGATCCTAGGATTGGAAGATTCTTTGCTGTTGATCCCCTATTTGCAAAATTCCCATGGAATAGTCCATATGCATTCTCCGAGAATAAGGTAATAAGTGGGATAGAATTGGAAGGACTTGAAGTTGCATCGACTACTTATGTTTGGGATGAAATTACAAATGGTTATAAAATTAAAATACAAAATCCAAGTATGTCACCATTTTTATTATTAAGACAAAGTATATATAAAGGAGGGGCAATTGATGAAGGATATTCTCTTTATGTACATGAACCAACCTTGCTTGGTTCATGGTTGGGATACGAGGAAAAGGCGTATATTATTAAGAATTGGGATAAAGCAATTCAAGAATTCGAACCTTATGCTAAAATTTCTATATCAAATGATCAATTTAAACATAAATTTACTTATAAGGGAAAATCGCCTATTTCTCTTGGAGCAGAGCATAAAGTTTCCTTAAGTCAGGCCGCTTTAACATTTACAAAGGATGGAATAGATTTTAAAACGTATGGCCCAGCAATTGAAACTGGTGGAACCGTTAGTATATATTTATTGGATACTAAATATTCAAGGACTAATTATTTAGGTAGTGATGATTATAAAACAGATTTAACAATAGGATTTGGAGATGCATTTCAAGTGTCAGCAGTTGATAGAAATGGTAAAAGAACAACCTTTGTAAGGTCAAAATTGAAATTAGAAATAGGTGGTGGAGGTAATGTTACTATAGAAGGAGGAGTTAAGAGAAAAACTGACGATGATGCGAAAGAAATAAATTTTCAAGATGGTAAAAATTTAATTAAATGAAAAAAGTACTAATACCAATAGTTATTGTAATAAGTGTATTCATGTTTTTTATTTTTTTTGAAACTAAAATAGAATATTCAATTTTAGAAATTGATAATAGAGGGCATACTAAGAAATTCTATGTGATTAGAAATAAGAAACTTTTTAGTGAGGTTGTGGAGACAGATAAATATAATAGTTTAAAAGAGGTAAAAATTATTAGAAACTTTATAAATGACACAATATGTTTGTCAAAGAGTTATTTTAATTTACAAAAAGGTTGGATTGATAATTTTCAGTTTTGTTGTCCATCTATAATAATTGATAGTCTTACTTATACAGACTTTGGATTTAAGAGTAGATTACATTTAAAAGATAAGAATTCTTCTGTAACTATCGGTGAATTATATTATGAAATTACAGAGGTTGTATTTGGAGATAGAGATCTAAAAACATTTTATGAAGAAAAATTGAAAGTTTTATTGACTGATAAATTTGGAGAATATAAAATATTAGAAGAGAATATAAGTAGTAATTATATATCAACAACAGTCCTTTATGGTAATGATACTTTAAAAAGAGTATCAAAAAACAAGATTATTAAAGATGGGGATTTAGTCTATAATGTTGAATTTTCTTTTCCATACCTTTTGTATGTGACATATTCTGATTTTGTTAGTTTAATGTTTATTCAAACAGGTTTGAAAGATCAGATAAATTTAACTACCCCCCCCCAGTAGGCGGTTTTGCAGACCGTGCAATAGCCAAGTTGTAAATAAAATGCAA
>JBNKGY010000029.1:0-27922 GCA_050290065.1 Marinilabiliaceae bacterium | reverse complement strand
ATGCGATTGTGATATTACAACTGCAAGCGAAGATACTTTTATACAAAAGCTTGCCATCAAAGAAGCTGAGGAAGATGGGAATTTGAAATTTTGTGCCTCTGTTTATGATTATAGTTACGATCGTATTGTTAATAATCTCAATAAAAAGGGTCCCAGAATTATTAATTTCTCTAATATTCTTAAATATGAATACATCCCGTTGGCGAAGAGTCTGGAGTTACTGCTTAAATATTTTAAACAAGCCATGGGGGCACCTGTGGAGATTGAATTTGCTGTGGACTTAAATAAGGGTGAAAATCAATTACCAACACTTTACTTGTTACAGATTAAACCATTAATACGAGTTGAAAATAATGTCAGGATAGACTTCGGTGAAGTTGATAGTTCAAAAGTTATTATTGCTTCGGAAAAAGGAATGGGTAATGGAAAGATTGACTATATAAAAGATGTGATTTTTATGAATCCGGATAAATTTAATCGCACCAGAACCGATGAAATGGCTAAGGAAATATCAGTGATAAATAAAGCAATGGAGGTAGCCGGTAAGGAGTATTTGTTAATTGGACCAGGAAGGTGGGGTACGCGGGACAAGTATACGGGTATACCGGTTTTATGGTCGCAAATATCCTTTGCAAAAGTAATTGTTGAAATGGGATTAGAAGATTTTCCGCTTGAAGCTTCTTTAGGATCTCATTTTTTTCACAATGTTACTTCAATGAATGTGGGCTACTTTTCAGTTCATTATAATAAATCCAACGAGTTTGTGAATTTTGATCTGTTAAATGAGCAAAAAGTTGTGAATCAATCCGAGTATTTTACGCATGTAGAATTTGATCAACCTCTTAATATTCTGATGGATGGTCAACAACAAAAGGCTTTGGTCGAATGGAGCTAAAAAAAATGTCCGACTCATTTTAATGGGTCGGACATCATATATATAGATTTATCAAATGCTGACTTAATATACAGCTTCAGCAATTTTGCGTACGCTTTGGGTTGCCATCATTGTGTAAAAATGAATAATTGGCACCCCATTCTTTTTGAGATCCAGCGCTTGTTGTGTACACCATTCAACGCCTACCTGTTTAACCTCATCATTATTTTTGCATTTGCGCAATTCTGAGGCAAACTCCTCTGGTATTTCGCAACTGAAAATTTTTGGTAACACAGTAAGCTGATTAGCTGTTGTTACTGGTTTGATGCCAGGAATAATGGGTACAGTAATTCCCATTGCACGACATTTATCAACAAATTCATAATATTTTTGATTGTCAAAAAACATCTGTGTCATCACATATTCAGCACCGGCATCTACCTTTGCTTTTAGATATTTTAAGTCAGATTCCATGTTAGGAGCCTCTTCATGTCTTTCTGGATAGCCAGCCACACCAAAAGCGAATGGAGTGCTAAAAGGTTCCGCGCTTGTTCCGTCGAGGAATATTCCTTTATTCAGATTGCTCACCTGTTCGGCTAATTCAATAGCATATTGGTTGCAACTTTCTTCCCGAGCAGGGTATTTGTCTCTGTGTGCATCATCTCCTCTTAAAACCAGAATATCATGTATGCCTAAAAAATTCAGGTCAATAAGTGCATATTCAGTCTCGCTCTTTGTAAATCCTCTGGATATAATATGAGGAATTACTTTAATTCCATATTTATTTTGAATAGAAGCGGCAACGGCAACTGTTCCCGGACGTTTTCTTATTACTTTTTTCTCAATATAACCTTGGCTATTTGTTTCAAAAGCGTATTCTTCTCGGTGAGAAGTGATATTAATAAATTGCGGATTAAATTCCTTTAAAGCATCAATGGTTTTAAAAACCCTATCAATATTATTTCCCTTTAGAGGAGGTAATAGTTCAAATGAGAATTTTGTTTCTTTGTCTTTTAAAACTAACTCTGCAGCTGTCATATTTATTTTGTTTATTTTTTTTAGAAAATTAATGAGGACCCTTGTTAATAGTTTTGATGTTTATTTGTAACTCAGGTTAATCGGGATCCATTTTTCCATTTCATCTATTGTAATATCTTTTCTTTTTGCCAGATCTTCCACCTGATCTTTACCTATTTTTCCAACACCAAAATACATGGCTTTTGGATGTGCAAAATATAGCCCGCTAACTGATGCATTCGGATACATACTAAAATGTTCAGTGAGGGTGATGTTGGCATTTTTTTCCGCTTCCAACAGATCAAAAAGAGATCTTTTTTCAGAATGATCAGGGCAGGCAGGATATCCTAATGCTGGTCTGATGCCTCTATAGCGCTCTCGAATGAAATTTTCAGTATTAAATTCTTCATCAGGCACATATCCCCAGAATTCTTTACGAACTCTGAAGTGTAATAATTCGGCAAAAGCTTCAGCTAATCTGTCAGCTAAGGCTTTCAGAAGTATAGCACTGTAATCGTCATGGTCATCCTCGTAGGCTTTTTCCCATTTTTCAATTCCCAATCCTGCTGTTACTGCAAAGCCACCAATATAATCTTTAACACCACTATCTACAGGTGCAATAAAATCTGACAATGAATGAAATACTTTTTTTCCTGTTTTATCTTGTTGTTCACGTATCTGGTGAAATCTTGTCTTTTCCTCAGATCTGCTTTCATCTGTGTAAACAATAACATCATCACCAATGCTGTTAGCCGGAAAGATACCGAAAACAGCTTTGGGAGTTACCATATTGTCGGTTTCTATTTTATCGAGTATCTTTTGTGCATCGCGCCATAGCTTTAATGCTTCTTTGGCTTTAGCCTGACTTTGATCTGTTCTGAACTTTTTAAGCCATTCAATTTCTTGTTCGTCGGTGTTTACTTCCTCAATACCAGTGTAATTGCCAGTTAAATTCCAGGCTTGATAGAAGAAGGTCCAGTCAATAAATTTTCTGATCTCAGAGATAGAATAATTATCAAATGATTTTATTCCTGTCATTTTAGGAGTAGCTACTTCGTTCTGGCTCCAGTCGATTTTGAAATGGTTTTCTCGGGCCTGTTCAATAGGCTTAATAACAATCGCCTTTTTATTGGCATTACGTTCCCTGAGTTCAGTATATTCTTCACGAACCTTTTTCGAAAATGCTGTTTTACCTGTTTTTGACATCAGAGCACTAACAACCTGAGCACTTTTAGAGGCATCTTTTACATGTACTACAGGTTCGTCATACTCAGGTTCAATTTTTACCGCAGTATGTACTTTTGATGTGGTTGCACCGCCAACCAGTAAAGGAATCTTGAAGTTGGCTTTTTTCATTTCTTTGGCCACATTCACCATTTCCTCAAGTGAGGGAGTTATCAATCCACTTAATCCAATGATATCAACATCTTGTTCAATAGCCTCTTTTAATATTTTTTCGGTAGGAACCATTACTCCCAGATCAATCACCTCGTAGTTGTTGCAACCAAGGATGACTCCTACAATGTTTTTACCAATATCGTGTACATCTCCTTTAACTGTGGCCATAAGTATCTTGCCATTAGTTGAGGAAGCTCCGCTTGATGCCTTTTCTTTTTCGATAATAGGCTGGAGGATGGCTACAGCCTTTTTCATGACACGAGCCGTTTTTACAACTTGAGGAAGAAACATTTTGCCACTGCCAAACAGATCTCCAACTACATTCATGCCATCCATTAAGGGTTGCTCAATGATGTCTAAAGCAGTTGGATATTTCTCCAAAGCTTCTGCGACATCTACATCCAAAAAGTCACTGATTCCTTTAACCAGGCAATGTGTTAATCGCTCTTCCAAAGTACCTTCCCTCCAGGCAGCTTGTTGAATTTCACCTTCAGCCTGGTTTGTGTTTTTAATGGTTTCTGCATATTCTACCAATCTGTCGGTTGCGTCAGGTCGTTTGTTGAATACTACATCTTCAACATAACCCAATAATTCTTTTGGAATCTCATCGTAAACCTGAAGCATAGCTGGGTTTACAATACCCATATCCAGTCCTTCCTGAATGGCATGATAAAGAAATACAGAGTGGATCGCTTCACGAACAACATTATTGCCTCTAAAAGAAAAGGAAAGGTTACTAATGCCTCCGCTAATGTGGGCATGTGGCAAATTTTCCTTAATCCATTGAGCAGCTTTTATAAAGTCAACTGCATAATTGTTGTGCTCTTCAATTCCTGTTGCAATAGCAAGTACATTCGGATCAAAGATGATATCTTGTGGTGGGAAGTTTACAACCTCAGTTAATAACTTATAGGCTCTTCCACAAATTTCTTTTCTTCTGTTAAAATTATCAGCTTGTCCTTTTTCATCAAAAGCCATTACCACAACGGCTGCACCGTACTTCTTAATAGTTCTGGCATGACGTAAAAATTCTTCTTCACCTTCTTTTAAGCTGATACTGTTGACTACAGATTTTCCCTGAAGACATTTTAGGCCGGCCTCGATTACCTCAAATTTAGAGGAGTCAACCATTACCGGAACTCTAGATACATCCGGGTCGGACATTAACATGTTTAAGAAGGTCACCATTTCCTCCTTGGCTTCGAGCATGGCATCATCCATGTTAACATCAATGATTTGTGCACCATTCTCTACCTGATGACGTGCAATGTCAACAGCTTCTTCGTATTTTTTTTCTTTAATTAAGCGTAAAAACTTTTTTGATCCCGCTACATTACAACGCTCCCCAATGTTTACAAAATTGGTATCTTCCCTCAATTGCAAAGATTCTAAACCACTAAGATGTGTTATTTCAGGCGCTTTTACTTTTTGATGTACATTATACTTGTCTGCCATTTTTGCCAAAGCAGCAATATGTTCAGGTGTTGTACCACAGCAACCGCCCAGAATATTTACTTTGCCATCCTCTAGCCATTTGCTAATTAGTTGCGACATTTCATCCGGTGTCTGGTCATATTCCCCAAACTGATTTGGTAATCCGGCGTTTGGATGTGTGCTAATGTAAAAAGGAGCTTTTTGGGACAATTCAGTAACATAAGGTTCCAGTTCTTCAGCTCCAAGTGAACAGTTAAGACCAATACTTAATATGTCCATATGAGAAACAGAGTCAATAAAAGCCTGCAATGTTTGTCCGGACAGAGTTCTTCCACTGGCATCGGTTATTGTGCCTGATACCATAATAGGTAACTTTTTATCCAACTCTTCAAAAACCTCATCAATAGCTAGTAAGGCTGCTTTTGCATTCAAAGTGTCAAAAACAGTTTCAATCATCAATAGGTTACTTCCCCCTTTGATTAATGCGGTAACTTGTTCTTTGTAAGCGTTTTTAACCTCATCAAATGTGGAGGCTCTGTATCCTGGATTGTTAACATCCGGAGATAATGACAATGCCTTATTTAAAGGGCCAATTGAGCCACAAACGAATCTGGGTTTTTCAGGTGTTTTTAGTGTATATTCGTCAGCTACATCACGTGCTATTCTTGCCGCTTCATAATTTATATCCCAAACTGCATCCTGCATGTCATAATCCGCCTGAGAAATAGAAGTTGCATTGAAAGTATTTGTTTCAATGATATCAGAACCTGCATCAAGATACTTGGCATGAATCTCCCTGATTATTTCAGGTTGTGTAATTGAAAGAATATCGTTATTGCCTTTTATGGGCATGTGATAATTCTTAAACCTTTCTCCCCTGTAATCTTCTTCTTCAAGTTTATAGGTCTGTATTAAACTCCCCATTGCCCCGTCAAGGAGCAATATTCTCTCCTGTATTGCCTCGTATAACTTATTTGTTCTATCCATATGCGTTTGTCAACTCTCCAATTAACTCTTGGTATATTCTTTTGTTCGAAAAATTTTATCAAATATGATGAAAGTCATCCTTTGGTATGAAAAAAGAGGTGCAAAAATAACAAATAATACTGATTTAATTGGATTTAGATGCAGTAAACTTTAAAGATTTTCATAAGGATTGTATAGGCTTTTTCTTAATGTGTGTGCCGAATAAATGAAGCGAGCTATTTATATGTGAAATCATGGATTGATATAGCGTATCAAATGGGAGAGCTAGAACTATACAGATTCGTCATTTTTTTTATATTTGTGACAAAATATAATCGCCATGTCTCAATATAATTTTAAGCAACTATTTGAATCTTTTAATCACAAAAATATCCTTGTACTTGGTGATGTAATGATTGATTCTTATTTGTGGGGTGATGTGAATCGTATATCACCAGAAGCACCAGTTCCAATTCTATCAGGAATTGGTAGAGAAAACAGGTTGGGAGGGGCTGCTAACGTGGCTTTAAATATACAGGCATTAGGCGCTAATCCGATATTGTGCTCAGTGATTGGTGATGATATAATGAGTCGTGACTTTTTTAAATTACTGAAAAAACAAAAGCTAATTCCTGATGGTATTGTAACATGCCATAACAGAATGACCACAGTTAAAACGCGGGTGATTAGTCACCAACAACATCTGTTGCGCGTTGATGAAGAGATTTGCACACCTATTCCTGAAGAAACAGAGGAAAAGTTAATGGCAAAATTGTCGATGCTGTTGGAGGTACATAGAATTGACGCGATTGTTTTTGAAGACTATGATAAAGGAGTAATTACATCTTCTGTTATTCAGGAAGTTGTTGGGATGGCTAATGAAAAAGGGATTCCAACCCTGGTTGATCCAAAGAAACGAAACTTCATGGATTATAAAGGAGTTACCTTTTTTAAACCAAATTTTAAAGAGTTTAATGAAGGGTGTAAACTGGAGTTGAGAAAGGGAGACAAAGAGAAACTAATTATTGCAGGGAAAGAATTTCAGGATGCACAGAATATTGATATTTTAATGATTACACTTTCGGAGCATGGTGTATATATCAATAATAAAGGTGAAAAAGCAAAATTAGTTCCTGCTGAAATAAGGAATATTGCCGATGTTTCTGGAGCAGGAGATACCGTTATTAGCGTAAGCGCTTTGTGTTTGGTTGAAAATATTGATTCGGGCTTAATTGCACAAATTGCCAATATGGCTGGAGGGTTGGTGTGTGAGGAATCTGGTGTAGTTCCAATAAATAAAGAGTTATTACTTAATGAGTGTTTGCAGAAAATTAAATGATAGCAATTGAATTATTATATAGTAAGATTCTTAAAAATGCGAAACTTTTATAATGATTTTCGTATATGAAGTTTTAATTAAAAGTTTAACTTTGACAGTCATTTGTAAAAACTGTTTTTGAACACTAAAGTTTGAATGAGTGAACGAGTAAATGTAAAATTTAATCTCGGCGATCAATATTAAACACTTTAAAATTATAATTACCACAATACTATGGGAAAGATTATAGCTTTAGCAAATCAAAAAGGAGGAGTTGGAAAAACAACAACAGCCATCAATCTGGCTGCCAGTTTGGCGGTACTGGAGTATAAGGTACTAGTCGTTGATGCCGATCCTCAGGCCAATGCAACATCTGGATTGGGTTTTGATTTAAAAGAAATTGAAGCGAGTATATATGAATGCATTGTCGATGGGATTGAACCTTTAACAGCAATACTCAAATCAGATATTGAGGGCTTGGATCTTTTACCATCACATATTGATTTAGTTGGGGCTGAAATTGAGATGTTAAATCTTCCAAATCGTGAGAATGTGCTTAAAGAAGTATTAAATCAGTTGAAAGACCAATATGATTTTGTACTTATTGATTGTTCTCCATCCTTAGGTTTGATTACCGTAAATTCCTTAACCGCAGCAGATTCTGTAATTATTCCCGTTCAGTGTGAGTATTTCGCTCTTGAAGGTTTAGGGAAGTTATTAAATACGATTAAGATTATTCAAAGCAGGTTAAATACTAATCTGGAAATTGAAGGATTTTTATTGACAATGTATGATTCTCGTCTAAGGTTATCTAATCAGGTGGTTGAGGAAGTACAACGACATTTTCAGGATATGGTTTTTGAAACGCTTATCACCAGAAATATCAAATTGAGTGAAGCACCAAGTTATGGAAAGGCAGTTGTTGAGTATGATGCTACTTCAAAAGGAGCGGTGAACTATCTTAATCTGGCAAGAGAACTCTTACAAAAAAATAATATGACCAAAATTGATAATAAAGACAAAGTCATAAAATAAGTTTTTGAAAAAATTATAGTAATATTTTATATGAATAGATGTATGTAATAATTTACTACATCTGTTAATTGATTTTAGAATGGCAAAAAAGAATGCTTTAGGAAGAGGGCTTGGTGCTCTTATTGATAATGCTGATGAAGTAACCAGAGGGAATAGATCTTTATCTGGTATGGATGAAATTGAGGTAAGTAAGATTGTTGCTAATCCTTGGCAGCCTCGTACTCGCTTTGATGAGGAGAAGTTGGAAGAGTTGGCAGCCTCTATTAAGGAAATTGGTGTCATTCAACCACTGACTTTGCGTAAGAGTGGAAATCAATATCAACTAATTGCTGGTGAGCGTCGATTTAGAGCTTCCAAAATAGTAGGGCTTGAAAAGGTGCCGGCTTATGTAAGAACTGCTGATGATGAAACCATGCTTGAGATGGCATTGGTAGAAAATATTCAGCGAGAAGACTTAGATCCTATAGAAATTGCAATCAGTTATCAAAGATTGATGGATGAGTGCAAGCTTACTCAGGAAAGTATGTCTGAAAGAGTGGGCAAAAAACGTTCTACTGTTACAAATTATCTGCGTCTTTTAAAATTACCGGGTGAAATTCAGCTTGGTTTAAGAGATAAAAAGATTGGAATGGGGCATGCACGTGCCATCATTAGTATTGACGATGATGTAAAACAGCTTAAAGTTTATGACGAAATTCTTGAGTACGATTATTCGGTAAGAAAAGTTGAAGAGGTTGTTCGTGATTTAAATACTCAAAAAGAAGTAAAAAAACCACTTAAAAAAACAAACGGAATACCGGAAGAATACAAACAGCTTAGTAGTCAGATATCGAGTGTGTTTGATACTAAAGTACAGTTCTCCAGAGGAAATAATGGGAATGGTAAAATTGTAATTCCATTTAACTCAGATGAAGATTTAGAAAGGATAATCAGCATTTTAGATAAAGTAAATAATAAATAATAGAATTTCTTTTAGTGAAGAAAAAAGGATTAAAAGCCCCCATCATGACATTTTTGATGTTAGCGGGTTTGTTTCAGTCTAATTATGCGCAAAGAGTTGATACAACTGATTTTGTTTCAGATTTTGATCAGGATAAACCTTTGGTTGTAAAACCTCACTCTCCCCATAAAGCCAGTCTATACTCAGCTGTACTACCTGGTCTTGGGCAAGCATATAACAAAAAGTACTGGAAAATTCCTATTCTTTATGCTGGTTTTGTTGGAATGATCTATGCTATTGATTTCAATAGTCGAATGTATAATCAATATAGAAATGGTTATCGTGATTTTCTGATTCAGGATCCCGGAAATAAAAGTTACCTGAAAATTTTAGACAGAACTCCTTTTAATGAGTCGGATGTATTAAGCGGAGGTGCTCGTGCCGATTGGTTTGAACGAACGTTGGATCATGGTAAAGACTATTATAAAAGGTATCGGGACCTTAGTTATGTGGGATTTGCATTAGTATATGTTTTGAATATTATAGATGCTACTGTTGATGCCCACTTTAAAACATTTGATATTAGTGATGATTTGAGCATGCGTTTTGAGCCAGTTGTTCAACCAGGCTATTCTGGCAACAATGTGGGTTTGCAGTTGAAGATTGTGTTTTAAAAAAAAATGGGTAAATGTTAAAGTTAAAATTAGTTGCAGGAGTGCTTTTTGCTTCTGTATTGAGTATAAATTCTCAAGAATCATCAGTTGTCGATACTTTAGAAGTACAAACTGATTCTCTTAAATTAGGCAACGATATAGAAGAAGGATATTTCACAGAAAATTTAGATACTGTAAATTCTGTTAGTGTAAATACCGAAAAATTATTAGTTTTTCCAAAGAATATTCCTGATTCAGTTTATATTGATCGTCTTCAAAGTATTGAATCACCATTGGAATTTCCATTCAATAGTAAGGTAAAAGCTTATATTGAACTTTATACTCAAAAAAAGCGGGAACAGGTTAAAATTATGCTTGGTCTTTCTGAATATTATTTCCCACTGTTTGAAGAGGCATTGGATGCCGCCGGATTACCTTTGGAATTAAAATATTTACCGATAATTGAATCAGCTCTGAATCCTCGTGCATTTTCAAGAGCGGGAGCCTCCGGATTATGGCAATTTATGTATGGAACAGGTAAAATGTATGGTTTAAGAGTTGATTCCTATGTTGACGACAGACGAGATCCTATTAAATCAACTCAGGCTGCTGTGAAATATCTGAAAGATTTATACAAACAATATGGCGATTGGTATCTGGTGATTGCTGCCTATAATTGTGGTCCCGGAAATGTTAATAAGGCTATATACAGGACAGGTGGTAAACGCGATTTTTGGCAAATATATTATCGACTGCCACGTGAAACAAGAGGTTACGTACCTGCTTTTATAGCCGCAGCTTATACAATGACCTATTATAATGAGCATTTAATATCACCTAAAGCAGCAGAGATCGTCATAAGTACTGATACGATAATGATATCTGATCCGCTTCATTTTAAGCAAGTTTCAAAAGTAACAGGAGTGACAATAGATCAATTAAGAAGTTTAAATCCACAATATCGATTAGATGTAATACCTGCTCAGAAGAAAGCTTATGCATTAACTATTCCAACTGAAATTACAGAAGAGTTTATAACTCTTGAAGATTCTATTTTTTCCTATCAAAGAGAAAAATATTTTGCATCTGATCGCCTAATTGTTAATCCAACCAATAGTTATCATACGCCATCTGCTCCTAAAAATAAGTCAAAGGTATACTATACAGTAAAATCCGGAGATGCTGTTGGTTTAATTGCTGATTGGTTTGATGTGTATTCTTCTGATTTAAGATATTGGAATAATATTAGGCGTAACTTAATAAGAGTTGGTCAAAAATTGGTTGTTTATGTACCTAAAAATAAAGTGGGGCATTATAAGCAAATTAACAGTATGTCATATGCGCAAAAGCAGGCTTTAAGCGGCAAAGTTGTTCCAAGTAATTCAGTGGCTTCAAAAACTAAAAGTACTACTTCAAATATTGGTGTGGATAATTCATCTAATTATGAGTATTATACTGTTAGAAGTGGAGATAATCTATGGTCAATAGCTAAAAAATATCCCGGTATTTCCAATACAGACATAATGAGATTAAATGGAATTACTGATGCCAGAAAAATAAATCCGGGACAACGTTTGAAAATTAGACCTAAAAGTTAAATTGTAATATCATTTTGCTATTTTAACGCTCCATTTAGCTTTGTGTGGAGTGTTAATAGCAATAAGTAATGATAAAACCACCCAAAATATTTGTCTATTATTTAACGATAGCCCTGATTTTTGGCGGCTTAAGTTATGTTATTCCAGAAAAAGGAATACAAATTGGATCATTCCCCTACAGAATTAAATGGTTTTCATTTACAAAGCTCCATTTTCAGTCATCTTTTGAAGAGATGAAGGCTAAATTAGAGAATAAAGACAGTATTACAATCATTTCTGATTCAGCCCTTCTCTCCATTGTTGATACCACTTCCCCCAAAAAAGATTTCATAGAAATTGATACTTTACAAAGTCTAAAAAAAACTAGACCAGTCAATTTAAGTTATTCCCCGAATTTCCAACGATTGTTATATAATTTTTACCAGGAAATTTCCAGTGCGGATAGTTTAGGTAAAGTAATTCGAGTGCTACACATGGGCGATTCTCAAATAGAGGGTGACAGAATCACTAAGTATATCAGAGAACGATTTCAAGAAAAGTTTGGCGGCTGTGGACCTGGTTTGATTCCAGTGTTTGATCCGCACAAGCAATTTCCATCTGTTTGGATAACGAATAAAGGTAAATGGGCCGAACATGCTGTTTATAAGTATCCAAGGTTAATAAAAGATAATCAATACGGACTTCTTGGCCGGGTTTCTTTAATTGATTCAGTAGGTGTTTCAGCTGTCAAAATATCAAAATCAATATTGGCAGAACCTAAAGCAGGGTCGTATTATAAATCAAGGTTGTTTATAGAAAATATCGTTAAACCGGTTGTCTTAGATGCCTATTGGGAAGGAAATAAAATCAGTAGTGATACTTTGTTGAAGGATGAGAACTTGACTGAAATTAATTGGACATTTAAGGAATCACCAAAGTATTTCACCTTATACTTTGAATCAGATGAAAGTCCAATTTTTTTAGGAATGAGTTTAGATAGTCTGGCAGGAATAGCTGTTGATAATATTTCTATGAGAGGTCAATCTACTCCTCGTTTGGATAAAACAAACAAAGAATTGTTTAAGTCAATGGCTGATTATATGAATATTGGAATGGTTATACTTCAATATGGAACCAACATGGTTCCTACTATTACGGATAATTATGAATTTTATAGCCATACCTTTTATCAGCAATTAAGCATATTAAAACAAACCATACCTGATGTTCCAGTGGTGGTGGTGGGGGTTGGCGATGTGGCAACCATACAGGAAGGTAAAGCGAAGTCATATCATCATGTTGCAAAAATAAAGGAGGCACAGAAAAATGCGGCTCTTAAAGCAGGATTCGCTTTTTTTGATCTTTTTGACGCAATGGGAGGAGAAGGAGCCATGATAAAATGGGTTAATGAAGATCCTCGATATGCATTAACTGATTATACCCACTTCAATAAAAAAGGAGGGAAAAAAGTGGCTGAATGGATTTATAATGCTATCATGAGCGATTATAATAACTGGAATAAAACTACTATTTTTAATAACAAATCTTTTGAATAGCTGCTATTGGAAAATTTATTACGAATACTAAGATATAATCCGAATACTGAATTTGTATTTACGCACTATTTATTTTGGTTGTTTTTTGGTGTTGTATTACTAGGCAATGCTGTTTTATACAAAAAATGCATTTTAAGAAACTCCTTTTTGCTTTTAACTAGTTTGTTTTTCTATTATAAGGTAGGAGGTTTGTATTTCTTTCTACTGTTAATCTCCACTTTTGTTGATTTTTTTATTGGTTTGGGCTTGGGGTTCTTTCAAAAAAAAGCGATGAGAAAGGGGCTGTTAATCTTAAGTCTTTTCGTTAATTTGGGAATGTTGGCTTATTTTAAATATTTCTATTTTTTAGCAGATGTTGTTTCTCAAATTTCTCATACTCAAATTCATGTTGTTAATTATTTCAGTGTATTTACAAATTCTTTGTTTAATACTTCATATGATGTAAGTACAATAATATTACCGGTTGGAATCTCCTTTTTTACTTTTCAAACGATTAGTTATTCAATTGATGTATATCGTGAAAGATTGAAACCTGTTACCAATATTATTGATTTCGGTTTTTATGTCTCCTTTTTTCCACAGTTGGTTGCTGGTCCGATTGTGCGTGCCTGGGAATTTATTCCTCAGCTTTATCATAAACATATACTTTCAAACAAGTGGTTTTGGTGGGCAGTTTGGTTAATTATAGGTGGTCTTTTTAAGAAAATGGTAATCTCCGATTATCTGTCCGTTAATTTGGTTGATAGGGTATTTGAGGCACCTTTGATGTACAGTGGTGTTGAGCTTTTGGTAGGTGCATATGCTTATGCCTTACAGATTTATTGCGATTTCTCTGGCTATACAGATATCGCAATCGGAATTGCTCTTATATTGGGATTTCGTTTGCCAGAAAATTTTAATCGACCATATATGGCCACCTCTCTCACCTCTTTTTGGAGAAGATGGCATATCTCACTTTCTTCATGGCTTAGAGATTATTTGTATATTCCTTTAGGAGGAAACCGTATGGGTAAAGGCAGGCAGGGGATTAATTTGATGATAACTATGTTATTAGGTGGTCTTTGGCATGGTGACGGTTGGTTATTTGTAATTTGGGGTGGATTGCATGGTACGGGTCTCTTAATAGAAAAAACAATTGTTCGTTTTTTAAGTCATTATAATCTGAAAATACCTAAGTTTATTGGTTTTCTATTGACTTTTCATTTTGTAGTATTTACATGGATAGTATTTAGAGCTCCTGATTTTAACATGTTTAGTTTGTTTTTAATCCGAATTAAAACTGCTTTTAGTATTTATTCTCTTCAGGAATTGTTTTATTCGTATTCAAACGTTTTGGCATTACTTTTATTGGGTTATATGTTGCATTGGTTACCTGTTGAACTGAAAAGGATTTCTAAGGTTAGTTTAATAAAAGCTCCATTTTTTATAAAATTAATAATACTTGTAACTTTTAGTTTAATAATCTATCAGTTTAGTTTATTTGATGTGAAACCGTTTATCTATTTTAGGTTTTAATTGGTTGGTATTTTGTATATTACGATATATAATGAGTGCGTTTATGGGTAGAATAATTTTACATGTTTTAGCAATATTCTTATTATCAACATTTAATGTTTGGGGGCAACACCATTTCTTTCGTCAATATTCATTAGAGGATGGATTACCTCAGTCTGAGGTTAATGATATTGCCGAAGATAAGTTTGGTTATTTATGGTTAGGAACGAATGGAGGAGGGCTTTGTCGGTTTAATGGGGTGGATTTTGAAGTACTAACTAAGAAAGATGGGCTACAAGAGGATATCGTAATGGGGCTTCATAGTGATAATAATTACGATTTATGGATTTGTAGTCAACGTGGGATATCTAAATATGATGGTATTAATTTTCATCATTATATTCAATCAGATACTACACTTTTTCAAGATCGAACACAATTTGTAGAAACAGTGGATGGTTCTGTTTGGGCTCTTGTTCGTGAGGTTTCAGGTATTCGGAAAATTTATCGGTTTTTTAATGATAGTCTTACCGATTTTACAACCGAACATTCAGATATATTTAAGGATAATAACATCTTTTTTATGACCAATGCAGGTCCTAAGCAGATTTATGTATCTACGAATAATGGTATTTATAAAATTGAAGGGGATTCTATTCAAAAGATCAATTTGATTGGAGATTTTGATTTAAGCAATGGGATGTACATAAGTATTCTGCAAGATAAATTCCGGAATACATGGTTGCTCTCTTTTACTTCGGATAATAGCGTAAAACTATTGCAAGTAAAGTTTACAGGTGAAGTTCTGGAAATGGATTGGCCCAAAAATATTCCTTTACAAAGAATATTTAGAGTATATGAAGACAGGAGTGGAGATGTTTGGATTGCGGTTGCAACCCATGGAATTGTGCGTTTTAGCGACAGGAAGATTAAGATTTACAATAAAAGTAACGGATTAAAAGCTTCAATAATTACTAGTTTATGGCAGGATCGAGAAGGTAATATGTGGTTTGGATCTAGTGGTTCGGGACTTTTAAAATATGGTGGAGATAAATTCGTTGCCTTTAACCGTGAAAGTGGTTTGAGTGGAGATATTGTACGAATAATTTTTGAGGATCATAAAGGCGATATATATTTTGGAGATGACAATAATATGATTTCTGTTTATGATGGGAAAAGTATTGAACCTGTTGATCCGTCAAATAATTTAAATATGGGTCAGGCCAGAGGGATTGTTGAACTGCCAAACAAAAATCTGTTAATTGGTACCTTAAGCGGAGCGTATGAATATGATCATAAAAAGATTTTAAATGTTTCTGAAAAATATGGTTTGAATGAACAATCTCCAATAATTGCTTTGTTTAAGGATAAAGGTAATTATTGGTTTGGGGTTTATGGAAGGGGGCTTCTAAAATATAATAAAGAAGAAGGAAAAAAATGGTACAGGCCAGATAATTCAACATTAGAATCGCCATTTATTACAGATATCTTTAAAGATTCCAAAGATAGAATGTGGATATCTACAACCAATGGAGTATTTGTTTTACAGGATACTACTTTTACACACTATTCAGATAAGGACCATCTGAATGCAGCATGGGTTCTTCAAAGTGCAGAGGATAAAGTAGGAAATATATGGTTTGCTACATTTACCGGCGGACTTAACAGGTTTAATGGAGAAAAATTTACATATTACGATACCACACAAGGTGTAAAATCAGATAATATTTACTCTGTAATTGCTGATACAGAAGGGAATATTTGGGCAGGGACACAAAATGGGGTCGACAAAATAACGATTGGAGCAGATGGTGAGGTTTCGTCAATAAGAAATTTCGATAAGGATGATGGTTTTATTGGAATAGAGAATAATGGAGGTTGTAATCTGTTAGATAGTAAAGGGCGTATTTGGTTTGGTACTATTAAAGGAGCCATGATGTATAATCCGGATGAAGAGAAGAAAAACTATTTGGAACCACCAGTTTATATTAAAAATGTTCTGCTCAATTTTAAAAATCCCAATTGGAGTGAATTATCCCCCGTGGTAAAGTATGATTCCTTATTTCCATGGTTTCTTATCCCTGAGAATTTAAAATTGCCGCATAACAAAAATCACGTTGCTTTTGTATTTGATGGTTTGTGTTATACCGTTCCTGAAAAAACAAAGTACAAATGGAAACTGGAACCCATTGAACAGGAATGGTCACCAGAAAATACATTAAATAAGGCATTTTATCCATCTTTACCTCCTGATAATTATACTTTTAGAGTTATAGCTTGTAATAATGATGAAATATGGAATGAAGAAGGTACCTCTTATTCATTTGAAATTGTTCCGGCATGGTATCAATATGCTTTTATTAAGGTTATAGGATTCTTTTTAGTCATAGGATTAGTGGTTTATTTGGTTCGACAACGCATCCAAAAAGAGAGACTTCTTAAAACAGCTTTAGAAACAAGATTATCCATCAAGAAAATTGAAATCCAGAAACAACAATCAGAAATTCAAACGAAAAATGAATTGCTTGAAACGCAAAAGAGTCAATTGCAAACACAAGCTGAATCTTTAAAGAGTGCTAATGTTAACTTGGAACGTCTTACTCAAATAGGTCAGTTGGTGACTGCAAATTTGTCTGTTGATAAAATATCTGAGTTATTACACCAATCCGTATCAAAAGTGATGAGTACAGGAGTTTTTTCTGTGGGTCTTTATAATGATCAAGATAAATCTATCGATTTTACTTATTCCTATTTACAGGGCGAAAGACAACCATTTATAAGGTATCTGGTTGAAGATAAGGAACGATTGGCTATTTATTGTTTTACTCATAATCAAGCGGTTTTTGTAAACGACTTTTATAATGAATATCAAAAGTACCTGAATGAAATACGTCCGGTACCCGAAGGAGCAGAATCTCAATCAATAATATATATTCCATTACGAACATCAAAAGAAGTTATTGGGGTTATTTCAGTTCAGAGTCTGAAAAAGAATGCCTATACTAATTACCATCTTAATTTTTTACAAAACATTGCGATATATGCCTCCATTGCTATAAGTAATGCCTTGAAATATCAGGATTTGGTTTATCAACAACGTGAATTGAAAAACATTCATGAAAATGTAGTAGGTGAAAAAGATCTCCTGAATATTAAAAAACAACAACTCGAAAATTTAAACAATGAAAAAAATCAATTGATTTCCTTATTTGTTAAAGGAATTCAGGAACCATTAAACCTTGCCATTGGAGAACTAGGTGAATTTATAGCCAGTCAGCAAAATTGTAGTGATACTCAAAAGGAATTCATTACTGATATACTGCAGATTCTTAATAAGCAAAATGAGGTCGTAAATAATGTATTGGAAGTTCATAATATTGATATGGATTTTTATGAGTATCAACCACAAAAAATTGAAGTGCGTGAAGTATTAGTTGATATCATAGAAAAATTGAATGATGATGCATTTGAAAAGAATGTCAGTATTAAATTGAACGCAAAAGATTCAATAATTGATACTGATCTGAGTTTATTCATACGCATATTCGAAAATCTAATTTCAAATGCAATTAAATTTTCACCTGAAAAAGCCGATGTTTGGGTTGTTTCAACAATTGTAAATAATACGATTCGTTTGGAAGTTCGTGATCAGGGACCCGGATTGACAGAAGATGAGCAAAGTAAAATATTTGAGAAATATAGTCAGTTTGATAAAGGTGAAAATCAAGATGTTATATCTTCAGGATTAGGTTTGTATATTGTTTATAAATATGTAACAAAAATGAATGGTTCTGTTCGTTGTCAAAGTATTGAAGGAGTAGGCACTACTTTTATTGTAGAATTTCCACTGACATAAAGGCGGATTAATTAATTGGCAAAGTTTTTGACTATCAATTGAGTGATATTAATTTAAGTTTTTTAACTGTAAATAATTATTGATATGGGATTGATAGTGATTTTTTTAGGGTTTTTGCTTTTGAGCTGGATTGTAAGCTCAACATTAAAATCTAAATTTAATGCGTATTCTAAAATACCGTTGAATTATGTGATGTCAGGACGAGAGGTGGCTGAAAAGATGTTGAAAGATAATGGTATTTATGATGTTAAAATTGTTTCTGTACCAGGTCAATTATCAGACCACTATAATCCATCAACAAGGACTGTTAATCTAAGTCCGGAAGTTTATTCAGGGCGAAGTGTTTCTGCTGCAGCTGTGGCAGCGCATGAATGCGGACATGCATTACAGCATGCCATGGGGTATGCGCCATTAGAGATGCGTTCTGCTTTAGTTCCTATTCAAAATGTTAGCGCAAAGGTGTTAAATACTATTTTTATTGTATTAATGCTTGGTGGATTTATGTTACCCGGTATTATACCTTATAATTTAGCCCTCCAAATTATAATTGGATGTTATGCCGTGTTTACATTATTCGCGTTTATCACACTTCCTGTTGAAGTAAATGCATCACAACGTGCTCTTGTGTGGTTAAATAATAGTAGAATTGCAACAGGAGAAGTTCATACCAAAGCAAAAGATGCCCTAAAGTGGGCATCATATACATATGTTGTGGCTGCTTTATCATCACTCGTTACTCTTATTTATTATATAATGATTTATTTTGGAGGACGAGATTAAATGAGCCTCTGTATCTCTATATCCATTCCGTTATGGAATGGATATATGTTGTATAAGTAGCATTTAATAAGAGTGGTTTACCAGTTAGGTTACAATCACATTTTTGAATATATATATTGACCCTCTTTCTAAAATCTTGAATTCTAAAATTACTATCGAATTGAGCTTGATAAATAGGACTTGCACGAAAACTCTAGTGGCAGATAAGAAAGCTTCATTTTTGAGGCTTTCGAAGCTCGAAAAATGTGAGTTTACTGCCGTAAATGATCATTTTGAGAGTAAGAGTAACGAAAAAAATGGAGTTTTCTTGCTGACACATAAATAGGAAGGGGTTTCTGTTTTTAGAATAGCTTAATCCTTTATGAAATTTTTAAATATCCAATTTTTATGAATAAATGGAAATTTGCAAGCTAAATATAATAGTTGTTGTTTTAAATTGAATCTTTTAAGATAAATGGATTTCAACTTTTTTGCTCTTTCAAAGTTATCATTCCTGTATGAGAATCTTAAAATGTTTGTAGCCCATTTTGATAAGTATGTACTGAAAATAGATTCATATGTTTGTTTGGAAATTGGATATTTATTGATGTAATGAATCTTGCTATCAACAAGTGTAAATATATAATCATAGTATCGTTCCTTATTATTTGATCGGGAGGCAGATTCTTGCAATTCGTTTCGAATAGCTGTTGCTTCAGGAAGAAAATGAATTTTTGACATTCTGGATAATTCAAGCCATGTGGGTGCATCTTTGGCAATGAATCTATTGCTAAAACTTATTATATTCTCCTTTCTTGCTTTCTCAATCAATTTTTTTCGTGCCGTTACCGTTGCTGTTATAATTTCAGTTTTCTTGGATAATATTTTTTCATATTGATCCTGTAAAGAGATAAAGGTTTGATAATGACTGGTGTCAAAGTTAGATTTTAAATAATTGGTATTTAACTCATCTGTTTGTGTATTCCGAAAGTGAGCATCAGTATGAACCATTCCATAATCAGGGTTATTTTCCAGGAATTTTACTTGTTTCTCTAATTTTTCATTGTCAATCCACCAATCATCACCTTCGCAATAGGCCATGTATTTACCTTCACATGCTTCGTGGGTCCGTTGTGAGTTTATAGTAATACCAACGTTTGATTCAGATGTAATTACTTTTATTTTTTGAGGATATTTTTTAGCATATTGAAGCACAATTTCTCTTGTATTATCAGTGCTACAGTCTTCTCCAATCACTAAATTATAGTTAAAACTGGTTTTCTGATTTATTACACCCTCAATGGCTTTAGCAATAAATGCTTCATGATTGTATGTTATCATTTTTACACTAACCAGAATATCTGAATTTTCTTTTTTCATGTGTTTATAATTTAGTAAAACACCTTGTATACATTTTATCAATCCTAATGTGATGTGCTCAATAAATTACTTTGGCCAAAATTGTTTTCTCTTTTCTTTATATGTAGGTCAATACCTTTCGTAATTATTAAATTTTTAGAAATATTGAAGCATACTTCAGGTGCCACAATGTTTTTTGCCCAGTATGTATAGGCTAAAGGAATATTTGCGCCAGCCATATGTGAAAAAGGGTATCCACCACCAAAACGTGGATTTAGATCAATAACATAAAGATCTCCATTACGTTCAATTATATCTGCATCCATAATGCCAATATGTTTTATGTATTCTCCAATACGTTTACCGAGCTCAAATAAAGGTTCGCTTATTAAAGTTTTTACTGTTTCATTTTCGCTTGTTCCTCTAACCAGTTTTTCTTTTACAAAAGTTGTGATAAATTTTCCATTAAAATCATTCACTATATCAATATTATATTCTACACCTTCAATGTACTCTTGAAATAATAGCTTGTTTTTATGATTAGAACTGAAGTTATTAGAAAGGTAACTGTTTTCAAGACTTAAATTGAGATAATCAACTATAATATTGAGATGCCTGGATGAATCACATTTACCCATCGCTAAGGATCCGGATCCAAATTGAGGTTTAATAATTATGGGGAATGTTATTTCTCCTTTTTTATAAGCCTTAATAAGATCGTTTTTGCTGTCGTATGTTTTCGGTGTTTTAATTGATGCGACTTTAAGCATTGAAACCAGATTGCTCTTATTAAAGCAATCTTCTATGGTTTGAAAATCGGATAGTGCAACCAATACACCAATGTCTTCAAATGCTGATTTATTTTTCGTAATTACAGATAAATCCTGATCAAATAAGGAAAATAACATATCAATATTGTACTCTCTACAAATATTTATAAGAAACTGAATATAATAGGGTGTATTTATACCAGGAGCTTTTATGGCTATATCAGCTCTATACATAGAAGATACATTCTCAATATTATTGGTAACTATTACTTTACCATTGGCGCCAATAACTGATTTAAAATAATCAACCAGATAATTCCGTTTGCCTCCACAAGTTATGAGAATATTCATGATTGTAGATTTTTAGGTTTAGAGAACGTTTTAAATATTTCATTCATATCTTGAAAAGCTTCTACTTTAAATAATTTATTGAGTGAAATAAACATGATTACAGCAACTGATAGTTGAATTATTAATTGTAAGTAGTTGTTTAATTGTATGTATGAAATCGAGAATGAACTAATACCAACAAGTATTGCAATCAAAAACGAAGGTATGATATCTATTATATGCTGTTTAATTGAAAAGCCACCCACCTTAGATGATTTACTTAAATTGAATCCATAGGAGATGATAGAAATGAGGATGTTTCCTAATAATAATCCAACAATACCCCAATGAATAGATATAAGAATTATCGAAAGGGTGACCATTTTTTTGTATACTTCCAGTTTTAACAGAATACGAGACTGACCTTTTGCTTTAATAATATTTATTTGCAAGGCGTGCAATGGATAAAACATTCCACTGATGCATAATAGTTGAAGATAAAGTACCGAATTAAGCCATTTTTCAGTCAGAAGTGTGAGTATTAATGGTTTTGCCATACTGGCTAAGAGCAATAAACTGGTAAAAGCAATTAGAGCCATCATTTTAACTATTTTGTTAAAAGCAAACGTTAACTTTTTGTCATCGTTAATAGATGAAAAGACAGGGAAGGTAACTTTGTTTACGATTTCACTGATTGATATGATAGTTATGGTTTGAAAATTTTTTGCTCTGGTATAGTACCCAAGTTGATCTGAAGAAAAGAATTTGCCAATAATTATGATGTAAATATTTTTAAATATTACATTTAAAATACTTGTTGCTAATAGATTACCTCCGAATGAAAATAGAGATTTAAAAGAACTGGAACTAAATTCCATTTTAAATTTATGACTTGAAAAAATCATGAATAGAACAGCTTTGAAGAAAGCTCTAAGCAGATTTTGGATTACCAGAGCCCATACACCAAAACCTGAGTAAGCCATTGTAATACCTACTATTCCAGATATAGTTACAGAAATAATACTTACATATGATTGACTCTTAAAATCTAGTTTCTTTTTAAGTAAGGCTGATGGGGTTACTGAAAAAGAGTTTATCACAATAGAGAAGGATAGAACCCGTATTAAATTTGTGAGCTCCGGTATTTGATAAAAATCAGCAATAACTGGAGAAAACCCATATACAAGGGCACACAATATTATACTAGAAACAAAATTGAATATGATTACAGTATTAACATCCAAAGATGTCATTTCCTTCTTCTGAATTAAAGCCGAGCCAAAGCCACTTTCTACAAACGTCATTGAAATAGCCAGAAATATTGACACTATGCCAATCAGACCATAATCTTCAGGAGTTAATAATCGAGCCAATACTATCCCAATGAAAAATTTAATTCCTTGAAAGCCCAACTTTTCAATGAAGCTCCATTTAAATCCTGCAAGCATTTTGTTTCTCAGTGAGCTCATAGGAAAGAACTTTAGTTACGATAAAATCTTAAAGACAATTTACTGGAGTTTTGTCTGAAAAAGTCATCAATTCGTTTATCCGTAACAATAGGTTTGTGCAGTTGAGCTAATTTGATGCTTGGGTTTGAGTTGATCTCTAATATCTTGAAGCCTTCATTTGTGCAAATAATATCCCAGCCCAGATAAACTAAAAAAGGTAAATCAGCAGCCATTTTTAATACATTGTTTTTTAAGGTTTCCCAATTCGGAACTTCAATGCCTTCTACTGTAGAACGGGTTGCCGGATGTTGCTCATAGGAATTTAAACAACATGATTTATTATCAAACACCTTATATTTCTCTAGTTGCCCTGTCTGTAAATTGATATAACTACTGCCGCCACCTCTGGATACATTGTCAACGGGTGATTTTGGATTATTCCCAAATCGGTGAATGGCGTATGCAATAAATGGTTGATTAAGTTCTTTATCCCATATTGTTAATATTCTAATTGTATTGGCCGAATGAGGAAATATTTTAGAAGCATAGGTGTGTTGATGGACATATTCTGTAATCAGATGATTTTTCTTAGCCCTAAAAAAGTGTTCCAATTTTCTGGAGTCTGTTTGTTTATGATTAATGTAAAAGTCATGGTTTTTAAACTCAATTAAATAAACATCGTTTCCTCCATCTGATTCTACGGCAGCTTTACATATTACCTTCTTGTTTTCATGTATGATATTTAAGATGTTGTTCAGTCCTGATTTAAAGTTATGGTATTGATTATTTTTTGTACAAAGAATATCATTATCTAATATGAGGTAATAATGTTCCGGTATATGTTCTGGATAGTTCTTTAATAAAAGAGGGAGATAATGCTTATGTCCTAATATACTATTAAAACGTCCATTTTTAGGATGACTCAAGTAGTCGAATAGTGTTGATACATAGTTTGTGCTAACTTCCGGATCCTTATCTATATTGTAGGCATAATACTCCCATTGGCTAAAGCCTTTACTCCTTATTAATAACTTCTTAATCCAGGTAATGCCTATCCTTGTTTGGTTATCTTCCTTTAAAATTGTTCTATACCCTTTAATTAGTTTTTTAAGCGTTTTGTATGATTTAATTTTCAACTTAAACATTTTCTTTTTTCAGTTTAGAATTGGAGAAATTCTTTGACATACCTATGGAATTGATAATTTCAATCACTTTATAAACATCAGGTATTGTAAGATCAGGGTATATGGGTAAACATAATACTTCTCTGGTTGTTTGTTCAGCAACTGGCAGATTATCTTTGTGGGCAGATCTTAATCCTCTGTATGTAGGCATTTGACTGATGAGCGGGTAGAAATAACGTCTGACATAAATGCCTTTTCCCCTAAATATATCATACAATTTATTCCGGCTTACAGGAAAATTTTCTTTGATGAATATTGGAAAATACGCATAGTTTGGTTCTACATCATTTGGATATTCAATGAAGGATATACCATCAACATGACTCAATCCCTTTCTATATATATGATCTATTTTTCTCCGTTTCAGAATTGCATTTTCAATATGCTCTAGTTGTAATACTCCTAATGCTGCCTGAAATTCATTCATTTTTGCATTAATACCAGGGCCAACAACCGTTACTTCATCAGCAAAACCAAAATTTTTAAGATAATCAATTCTTTTTTTTGTGGTTAAATCGTGTGATATAATAGCTCCACCTTCGAATGTGTTAAAAACCTTGGTGGCATGAAAGCTTAAAACAGATAAATCACCAAAATTTAATACGCTTACATTTTTGTAATTAACTCCAAAGGCATGAGCTGCATCATAAATAACTTTCAAACCATACATATCAGATATCCGTTGAATTTCTTCTACATTACAAGGATTACCATATACATGCACCGGCATAATAGCTGTGGTTTTTGGAGTAATGGTTGCTTCTATTTTTTTTGGAGTGAGATTATAATTATGTGGACTTATGTCGGCAAACACAGGTGTAATTCCATTCCAATTTAATGAATGTGTTGTAGCCACAAAACTATACGGAGTGGTAATTACTTCTCCGGTTATTCTTAATGTTTGTAATGCAGAAACTAGAGCAAGAGTTCCATTGGCAAATAAAGAGACATAAGGTACGTTTAAGAACCGGGTAAGTTTTTCTTCAAAAAGCTTATGGTATTTACCATTATTTGTTAGCCATTTAGAGTCCCAAATGTCTTTTAAGTACTCTACCATTTCCTCAAAAGGAGGCAGTGAGGGTTGGGTTACAAATATATTATTCATTCAGGGGCTATGAGGGATTTTAAATGCTAAGGTTAACTTATGAAAGTAACCTTGTGGTTTTGTATCAGTTTTAGTTTTTCACTAAAAAATGTATGGTATACATGTACATCGATTCGGTTGTTTGAAATTAATTTGATTTTAACTTCACCGAATTGTCTGGGTACTCGATGGTAGCTATCAATCTGAATTCTAAAATATTAATTGAAATCAGGTTATTAAAGCCAAATTAAAATATGTTTATTTTATGTTTTCATAATTGCGTTTTTTCAATTCAGATTCCACATGACCAGCTTTCTATTTATTTTGGAGTGACAAAGAATAACCATATTAATTGATCATAATGCTTAAATCTACAATTGAGTATTGTTTTTATAGTACTGATCAATTTTTTTGAAGTCTGTATAATCCTAATATTTAGCATTCACATTGTCTTCCAGAGCACCTTTATTAATCAATAAATAGGTAGTTGTAGAACTTTTCTTAATTGTTAGTAACTCAATTAAGGTTCGTTTGTCTAATTTCAAATTTGTACAGTTTTTGAATAAAAAGAATAATTCAATAATACACTTTGTCATGTCATGTAATAATTGAATTTCCTATTCAATCCTTGCCAATCAATATATACGTTAATATAGCAAAGGATAGAGATTTCCTTTGCAATAATCATTCTTAATGAATTCCTTTATTTGTATGTGTTAAGTTAACAAATCAATATCATAAATACAAACTAAATAATTAACAAGCTTGTTTGTGGAATTGGGAGGTAAACAAAGTATTTAAACCTATGTTAAGTGTTGGTTTTGACTTAGATATAGGAGTGAATTATTTGCAATTTAAGTAGGGATATTGCCTTTTTTAGAAGATGATTACAGGCAAGTGGTAGTAGTAAATGAAACCTTTTAAAATGAAAAGGTAAAAAAAAACTTCCCATCATTCTGATTTGAGGGAAGCTTATATTGAGAATATTAAATTTATTCTCTCCTGTGACACTTTGTTACATGACATGTACTTGATTGTGAGAAGCATAATTTAATTTACCATTGTTAATCAACGAAATTACATAATTCAATCCTTTAGTTTGAGATAATCTCAAGGTTTTTAAAATTTCTCCAATGTGAACTGGTTGTTTCTCGCTTACGAAGTGAATGATCTTGTCTTCAATTCTTTTTTCATCTTTTTTTGTCATAATGTGCATAAATTAAATGGTTAGTAAATATGTTTTGTCTTATAAGACTGTTTCTCAAAAATATTAATAATGCTTCGGTAATCATAGCTGTTTGAAACATTTAACAGAGTATTAACAGTCTATAACTGTTGTTTGATTTTATAATAATTAAACTACGATTTCTTAAAAAATGTTTCAAAAGTTTTTGAATGATTGAGGAAATGTTCAATTCTATTGACGAATGGAAAAATTGAATGATTTATTGAAAAATCAATAATCGAAACAACATCATAATACCTGTTTTATAATATCACATTTTAGATTGATATCGTATCATGAAGTTACATAATTCATCTTGATTTGAATCATTAATTTTACTATTCCCAAATTAAAATTGGGAATGGTGTGAATGCTAAAAATTTTAATCGAACTAAGTTTATTAATAAAAGCAATTCCATAGACACAGACAAAGATGAATCAGAAATAGAGAAAATATTGGATGAGATAAAATAGAAAGACTGTACGGCATTATATTTTTAACTTAGGCTAATGGCCGATACCCAATGGTTTAATAGCATCAAGGATTTCTTGCAAAGACGTGTATTGTATTAGTATCTTCTATAATTAAAGAATTGACATTGAAGAATATTCAAAATGGACTACCATAGAACTTTGTTGCTTAATGGTACAAAAAGGATTTTACAGGTTAGAGAAGTGAAAACTTGTATTGTATTTGTGTTTCAATAGATTGTTTTATAATGATATATCCAGAGGAGTAAATTCAAATCTAAAAATATGACTACCCTTAAGCTGAAATCAGTAATTACTTGTTCAACATGCGGATTCCAGAAAGATGAAACAATGTAATAAAACTCACGTCAGTTTTGAAAAATGTAAAAACACTTTAAGAACAAAGAAAGGTGGTTGTTGTGTGTTTTACACTTACGGCCCGGTGTAGTTGTATAAAATTTGTATAAGTTCAACTACATTTGACTAGACATTGCCTCTTGTGTTAAATATTCGTTTAGAAGTCTGGTCTTTTCGTTTACATCTTTGGTTAATGAATGAACAGATATGGTGGCTCCGGAGATAGAATCTATATCTTTCCCAACTTCAAGATTTTCTTCAGAACTATGCCCGTAAAACTGCTTAAGCCACCCCTTGGAAGTAACTTCCTGACCGTGAGTGGCCGCATAATTATATATTTTCACCAACTCAACCTCACCTGTTTCATTGAAGAGCACAAAATAGTCAAAATACTCACTTGTGCCATTATTTGAATCGTTATTAATAGAGCATCCTCCGGCTCTGCAACTGTTTACACGTCCAACATAGACGTACTTTTTCTGAGTTGTTGAGGTGCTAAAAAACTGACCTGGAAGCGGATTATTTAAATTAATAGTAATTGGCTGGCATGACAGAAAGTCAATTCCCCAGGTTTTTTCCACTCCCTTTTTAATCGATTTATGTGAATAATCAACATCCATCTGTGCCTTTGCCGAAAAATATGCAAATAGCAAAATAAACAACCATTTTATCCTCATATTTATAAATGTATTAGCCTGTATAAAGTTGTTATGCTTTACACAGGCCATTGTATGAAATAGTTTATTAACCTGAGTTCGATATAAAATTAATGGCTCAAATCGCTTATAAATATTGAGTTTCAAGGAATGTTTGCGAA
>JBNKGY010000028.1:0-27950 GCA_050290065.1 Marinilabiliaceae bacterium | reverse complement strand
CGATTTGAGCCATTAATTTTATATCGAACTCAGGTTATAAAGTAAAATTATTGATTCGTCCTGCATAATTCGAGAAGGCTTGACTTTGCTCTCAATAATATCAATACATTTAATACAACCAGAGTTTAATTTAGTATTGAATTAAATTTTTTAAGAAAAGGTTGATGCTGTTAAAATAGTTTTGATAGTATGTTTTCAGATTTATGAATGTGATCAAAAGAAGCTTCCATATCTGATAGATCTGTTTTATCCAATACATTATAAATATATACCTCTCCAATGCCTTTTAGCATTACTTTTTCCCTTGGACCAAATAAAAACTGTTCTTTTGTAAGTTCATACGTGGATTCACTAACGGCAATATCCATAGGTGAACATTGATTTTCTATTCTGGAGGCAGCGTTTACATTCTTACCAAAAATATCAAATAAAAAATTTTCTAATCCAACTAAACTACCTATGACGTCACCTGAATTGATTCCAATGGTAATTTCCCATTTTATTATATTCGTTTTATTTCTGAATAGAATATAATTTCTAAAATCTATGGCTGCATTTATAACATTTTGAGCATGATTCATATTTTCTTCAGGTAGCCCGGAAACCGCCAGGTAGGCATCTCCAATTGTTTTGATTCGGGTACACTTATTGTTCTTTATTATTTTATCAAATGCCGAAAATATATCGTTTAGTTCATTAATTAATCTTTTTGGAGACATACTACGTGTCTTTTGTGTAAAACCAACTAAATCCACAAAAATTACTGAGGCATGTTTGTATCTCTTCGGCTTTGAATGCCCATTTTCCTTAATTTCATCAAGCACCTTTTCGGGTATAATACCATTTAAGATTTTTTCAACCTTATATCTTTCGGTTTCTAATTCATATTGCTTTTGCTTTAAAGCTTTAATACTACTGGTTAATGCCAGTACTGATCTTACACGAGCAATAAGTTCTATCGGATCGATTGGTTTCTTTAAATAGTCCAAAGCACCAGCTTCCAGTGCTTTTTGTACATTTATAGCTTCTGAAAAACCCGATGAAATTATAACTGGAATATCCTTGGTTTCCTCCTTTTTCTTTAAAAGGTTCAGGGCGTCTATCCCATTCATTTTAGGCATTTCCCAATCCATTATTATTAAATCAGGCTGAGCTTGTAATGCTATCTTACATGCGTCTCTGCCATTGTTAGCTTTAAAATAAATGAAATTTTGATCCATCATATCTAAATGAGAAATAATAATGTCAATAATTATAGACATATCATCAACAAGTAGAATTTTAATCGGAGACGTCATATTGTTTGAAATTAGTTTGTTTAACTTTAGCTGGTCTAGGAAATTTTAAAGAGGTTTTCTGTTTTAATATAGTTTTTCTTTTTTGTAGAATTGAAACCTGTTGTATCTATAGATGATCTGATGTAAAACATTTTTCTTACACCTAGTCCTTTTATATCGTTGGGTAATCGCTCAATATATTTGAAGACATGACGAGATTGTAAATAGGTTTTTTCTGCCACATTGATTTGATTGGGTGCACAAGTATTTTCCATTCTGGCAGCTTCGTTAACTGTGTCGCCAAAAACATCAAATAAATAATTATTATTCCCTAATACACTTCCAATCACTTCACCTGAGTTTATTCCTATTTTTAAATCCCATTTCACATAGTTAATTCTGTTTCGCTCTGTAATATAATTTCTCATATCAATAGCGGATTTAATCATATTTATTGTGTGATCTGAATTTGGTTTAGGGATGCCGGATACAGCAAGATAGCCGTCGCCCATTGTTTTAATTCGGGTACAATTATTCTTTTTAACAATATTATCAAATTCTGAAAATATTTCGCTGAGCTCATCAATTATTATTTTGGGTGTCAATTTTCTTGATTTTCTTGTAAAGTCTACTAAATCAACAAATAGAACAGATGCATTTCTGTATTTTTTAGGCTTTGATTCTCCAAATTCTTTGAGTTCCTGAATAATTTCCTTAGGGATTATTCCACTTAAAACATCATTAATTTTATGCTGTCCTTCATTAATTACTTTTGTTTGTTTGTCAAGTTTATCTATTGTACTTGATAATGTCAATGCTGTTCTTACTCTAGCGAATAATTCAATAGACTTAAATGGTTTAAAAATGAAATCCAGAGCTCCAGCTTCAAGAGCTTTTTCAATTAAGTTGCCATAATTTTCCTGTAAGCATATAATGATTGGTGTATTAAAGCTTTTTTGAGAATGCTTTAAATGCTTTATTTTTTCAACTATTAGGCTAGAATTTTCATTACAATCAATTATAACTAAATTGTACTTTGTTTGATTAGTTTCGCGATTTGCTTCTTCACATGACATGTTAAATATTAGCCAATCCTCACCAAATTCAAGTAAACGTCCCTTAATAACCTTAAGGTTAATCTTGTCGTTACCAATAACTAGAATTTTAACATTTTCCATTCTCTCTCTCTATGCTTGTTGTTGTACAAAATATTAATAATTGTATTGTTTTAAAGTTTCATAAAATACAAGTGTTTGATAATTAGTGCATAAGAGAGGTTTGTGTTGTTGTGTTGTTACTAAAACACAGTAAATCAAACGTTTGTTAAAATATGATTGTCTTTAGCTTTACATCATTTGTTATTTTATTGATTACTTTTATTTGTACTTATTATCTGATACTAATGTTCTTATTTTGTGGTGAACACTTTTAATTTTGCTTTTAGCTGTTTCATTTTATGGATAAATAGTTTTGTGATCACGATCTGTAATAATAGAAGAATGTTATATGATTATTATTTTATTAAGATGTTTATTTTTTTATTGTAATAAACATAATGATGATTTATGAAAATAGTGCTGTCTTTGAAAATTTAAGTATTTGTGGTTATTCAGGTTTTTGCGTTTATTTACTATTCTAATGTTTTATATAGTGTTGAGATATGAAAGAAATTAATGATCATCTATTGAGTGGTTTATCCGATATAGCACAAGGAAATTCACGAAAACGGAAAAATTATAATTTTCATCAATCAGATTCTGATCCGGTTCAGAGAATGTTAAATGCTTTTGAACCTGGAACATATGTTCAACCGCATACGCATTTATCTCCTGATAAGCGCGAAGTCTTCATTATCTTAACAGGTACTTTGTTAGTTATATTTTTTGATGAAAAGGGTTCCATATTAAAACATGTTATTCTAAACAGGGAATCAGGTGTTTATGGTGTTGAAATTGTACCGGGAGAATGGCATACTGCAACGAGTCTTGAAAAAGGTACGGTTGTATATGAAATTAAGGATGGTCCCTATGTTCAAATAGATGATAAAAACTTTGCAGAATGGGCTCCAGAAGAAAATGACGAAAACTGTACATTGCATTTGAAAAATTGGCTTGAGCAATTAAATATAATGGTCGAGTTTTAATGTTTATTAATGATGATGCAATTGAATTGCAAATTATGAGGAAGCAATCAATATTTTCGTTAATTATAGAATAATTAAATAACTTTGCCCCTTCAATTAATTTTAAAGCAATAAAAAATGGCTCAAAAACCCGCTATACCTAAAGGGACAAGAGATTTTTCGCCAGTTGAAATGGCAAAGCGTAACTATATTTTTGATTCAATAAAATCAGTATTTCTTAAATATGGATATCAACCCATAGAAACACCTGCTATGGAGAATCTGTCTACACTCATGGGAAAATATGGAGAAGAGGGTGATAAGCTGCTTTTTAAAATATTGAATTCCGGAGATTTTTTATCTAAAACAGATGAAAAGGTACTTGTTGAACGTAATTCAATAAAAGCTACAAATCAGATCTCCGAAAAAGGTTTGAGGTATGATCTTACGGTTCCTTTTGCACGTTTTGTGGTTCAACATCAAAATGAAATTTCTTTTCCATTCAAAAGGTATCAGATACAGCCTGTTTGGAGGGCTGATCGTCCTCAAAAAGGGAGATATAGAGAATTTTATCAATGTGATGTTGATGTTGTTGGATCCGATTCATTGATGAATGAAGTTGAGTTAATACAAATTGTTGATGACGTTTATAAAGCCTTAAATATAAATGTGCTGGTTAAAGTAAATAACCGGAAAATACTGACTGGGATTGCAGAGATTGTGGGGGAAGCAGATAAGATAATTGATATTACCGTAGCTATTGATAAGTTAGACAAAATAGGAATTGATAAGGTAAACGAAGAGTTAAGGCAAAAGCATTTATCAGAAGAAGCTATTGAAAAAATACAACCCATAATAAGTTTATCGGGCACAAATCAGGAGAAGATAAACACATTAAGGAATGTTTTAGCGAGTTCTGAGATTGGGTTAAAAGGAATAGCAGAAATAGAAAATGTTTTTAATTATCTTTCAACATTAGATATTGAAACTGAAGTTGAGCTTGATTTAACGCTGGCGCGCGGATTAAATTATTATACTGGTGCCATATTTGAAGTGAAAGCGCTGGATGTACAAATTGGTAGTATTACAGGTGGAGGAAGATACGATGACTTAACTGGAATATTTGGATTAAAAAATGTGTCTGGTGTAGGGATCTCATTTGGAGCAGATCGTATTTATGATGTAATGAATCAGTTAGAATTGTACCCAAAGGAATCCATTGTATCCACTCAGTTGTTATTCATTAATTTTGGAGAAAGAGAAGCTCTTTATTCATTAAAAGCACTGCAAAAAGTAAGGAAAGCAGGAATAAAATCTGAATTATATCCTGATAATGCTAAGATGAAAAAGCAGATGGCATATGCCAATAAAAAGGAAATTTCATATGTAGCCATGGTAGGTGAAGATGAGATGAATAAAGGTAAAGTTACCTTGAAAAACATGACAACCGCTGATCAGCAATTATTATCTGTTGATGAAATGATTGAGGTATTATCATGATTTAGAATGAGATAGGTGAATTTGTGTTTTTTAAAACAGACTGATTAATAAGTATAGAAGTTTTCGTGTTCACGTAACTTCTATACTCATTATAATTTTCTTCGATATAAGAACTTATTAAAGTTATTTGCGTCTTGGATTCCTTGTTGAGGAGTCAATCAAATTATTGTTTTGAGATCGTATTTGCTTCAATAGGTAGTTTTTAAATTGATTTTCTGCATTATAAAGTTTAATGACTTTATCAATACTAAATATTTTTTTGAATCTATTGTGATATTCCTGTTCAATTTTTGCTTCTAATAATCGAAAAGAAATCATTTTATCTACTAATTCAGTTTTCTTTTCATCTGAATATTTTTCCCAATTGATTTGTAGTTCTTTGGTTACCTGTTTCTTATATGTATTAATTTTTTCTTTTTACTAAAAATTTCATTGTAAACAGGCCAGAATTGTTGTGCCTCTTCGGGTGTCAAGTTGAGTTTATTTGTTATAAATGCAATTTTCTGAGCTTATAACTTTTCAATTTTTTCCTGCTTTGATAATTGCTGGCTGAAGGTATTAATAGAAAGAACTAATAGTAATATAGAGAATATAATTTTATTCATTTTTAATTGGGCTAAAAAGATTACGAGATTTTCGATATCCTCAACAGTTAATCCATCGATTAGATCTTGATTAATATTTTTAAATATCACAGAATTTTCATCTTCTATTCTATTGTCTATTAATTCAATATCTGTAATTTCCTGATCAACCATTTTATGGTACATCAATTCAACTGCTTCCTTTGATGTAATAATATAAAAAAGGTGTAATGGTTTAATTTTTTTTTAATTAATACATGCGGGTTATCTCATTTGCACATATGAGATTCACCAGAGGTTTTAATTATATAACATGGACTTGGCTTAAGAGAAAAGTGCACCATTCAATAAAGTATAAATGGTTAAAGGCTGTTTAATTATATTTCAATGTTTTCTGAACCCGAAAATTTGATGTATTTTTGCACAAATTTTTTGACAATCAGTGATATTGAAATAAATAATAATGGGATTACAATGTGGAATTGTTGGTTTACCTAATGTGGGTAAGTCGACCTTATTTAATTGTTTATCGAATGCAAAAGCTCAATCGGCTAATTTTCCTTTTTGTACTATTGAGCCAAATGTTGGGGTTATTACCGTGCCAGATGACCGATTAATAAAATTGGAGGAATTAGTGAATCCTCAAAGGATTCTACCTGCTACTGTAGAAATAGTTGATATTGCAGGTTTGGTTAAAGGTGCCAGTAAAGGAGAGGGATTAGGAAATAAGTTTCTGTCAAATATTCGGGAAACTGATGCCATTATTCATGTGCTGCGCTGTTTTGATAATGATAATGTTACTCATGTGGATGGTTCTGTTGATCCGGTCAGGGATAAAGAGGTGATTGACATGGAGCTTCAAATGAAGGATTTAGAAACAGTGGAGAGTCGATTACAAAAATCTGAAAAAGCAGCAAAGGCATCAAAAGATATTGAATTAAAGAAGTTGGTTGAGGTTTTACATCTATACAAATCGGCATTGGTTGAAGGGAAATCTGCACGTACGGTTGAATTAACCGAATCTCAGGAAAAAGTGGCTAAAGATTTATTTTTGCTTACTAATAAACCAGTTCTTTATGTTTGTAATGTTGATGAAGCTTCTGTAATTAAAGGAAATCATCATGTAGAAGCTGTAAAAAGCGCCATTGTAAATGAAAATGCCGAGGTGCTAGTTATTGCGGCACAAACAGAAGCAGATATTGCAGAGCTTGATTCTTTTGAAGAACGACAGATGTTTTTGGAAGATATTGGTTTAAAAGAATCGGGTGTGGCTAAATTGATACGGTCGGCTTACAAACTACTTAATTTAGAGACTTATTTTACTGCAGGAGTCAAAGAAGTGAGAGCCTGGACTTATCCTAAAGGTGCTGTAGCTCCTCAAGCAGCAGGGGTTATTCATTCTGATTTTGAAAAAGGATTTATTAGAGCAGAGGTTATTAAATATAGTGACTATATAAATTATAAGTCTGAATTAGCATGTAAAGAGGCAGGTAAAATGAGTATCGAAGGAAAAGAGTATGTGGTTCAGGATGGAGATATCATGCATTTTCGATTTAATGTTTAGCAAATTGAATTATTAAATATGTAAAAGCCGGTCAGACTTTTGATCGGTTTTTTTTTGCTTGTATTTTCGATTTCATGTCGTTATGAAAATTGAATATTGCGATAACAGAATGTGGAATATATGAAAGTTATTGTAATTTTATAGTATTAAATTATTAATTGGGATATGCTACGATATATAGCTATTAATATATTGTTATTTTGTTTGTCATCACTTATTGCTCAGGAACTTGGTAATGGTGAGGAAAGATTGCATTTTCTCAAAAGTAAGGTAATAAATGGAGATACTGTACCGCATATATATATTGATGAAATTAAAATAACACCTCCTTGGAAATTTGAAAATAAACGTCAGCGTAAAAGATATAATAGATTAATTATAAATATCAAGAAGACTCTGCCATATGCCAGGCTTGCACGAAATAAAATTAATTTAATAAGTAATACACTAGATACTATTCCTAATGAGAAAGCACGGAAAATATATGTAAAAAAGGCAGAGAAGCAACTTTTTGAGGAATTTGAAAAACCGCTCAAAAAACTTACTTTTTCACAAGGAAGGATGTTGATTAAGTTGATTGACAGAGAGACAGGGGATACAAGTTATGAGTTAATCAAAGAGTTGAAAGGAGGTTTTTCAGCATTTATGTGGCAATCAATAGCTCGAATTTTTGGTTCAAATCTAAAATCAGAATACGATTCACTAGGTGATGATGCAATGATCGAGCACATTATAATATTGATTGACAATGGAGTATTATAATGTTAGATTGTGTTATTGGCAATTTTCGATAATTCTTCAATTAATGGTCTGAAATTGGCAGAGGCCAGGGGAACTTCTAATCCTGATAAATTGATTAGATTTTTTTCTTTGTCAATCTCAGTTATGAAATTAATGTTTGCAATACAAGATCTATGAGTTCGGAAGAAATGCTTCTTAGGTAAATTGTCTTCAATACTTCCAATTGTTCTGGATACATACAGTGGATCATCATTATTCTTAAATATCTTGCAATAGTTACCATCTGCAATAATGGCTTTTATCTCATTGTACGAAACAATATGTACCCCTTTTTGATGATTTACTAATAGTTTGCATGTATTGTAAGCCCAATTGCTTTCATTTTCTTGTGAAAAAGAATTTTGTTTTTTCAGGTTTATTTTCAATACGGCATCTACAATATCTTTGGGCTTAATAGGTTTTAACAAGTAACCAGAAGCTCCCAGCCCTACTGATTCAACTGCATATTGTTGATGAGCAGTTACAAAAATTACATCAAAAGGTACATCATTGAAATAATTAAATAACTCCAATCCTGATTGGTGGGGCATTGAAATATCCAAAAAGACGATGTCCGGCTCTTTCTTTTTAATTAAGGCTATACCATCAGTTAAATTATCAACATCATCAATAACATTCACGACATCATGTAAATACATTTCAAGTATCTTCTTTATACTTTGGCGTACTGCAAATTCATCGTCAATGATTATAGCTTTAAGCATGTTTACTATTTATACTACGTTAGTGATGGATTAATTAATGAGAGGTGAATTTACTTAAATAATTTTAATTTTTTACATTTTTATTTATACTTCATTTATAAAAAGGGGTGTTTCATTTGAAAAATCA
Source organism: Marinilabiliaceae bacterium (assembly GCA_050290065.1). Classification (GTDB taxonomy): domain Bacteria; phylum Bacteroidota; class Bacteroidia; order Bacteroidales; family Marinilabiliaceae; genus Saccharicrinis. Next base: position 19,271 of record JBNKGY010000028.1, on the reverse strand, counting down.
ATCAGTTCGTTAATTGGATTAATGTTTATTGCTATAAATAAAAATAAAGGGTAATCTTTGTATTCTCAAAAAATGATCAAAACTCATTTATTTATATTATGAAAAATAGTAAAACGCTGTCGGTCAAATTTATACATAAAGTTTTGAAGCTTGAATTTTCAAACGTTGTTCTTTTTTTTCAGTACCTTATGGTCATTGTATTTATTCTATTGTGGTGTATATAAAAATGTACGTTAAAATGTAACAAGTATTAGATTAGTTCAAATAGCTTTTTAACTAAATTATTTACTCCTGTTTCTATTTGTGAGATATTGGCATCAAGCATATAACATGGGGAGGTAATTATCTTGTTTTCAGAGTCTATTACAATTTCTCCATGTGTTGTTTTCTGATGAATAGCTCCCATATTTTTAATTGCATTTATAGTTGCTTCATCACTTCCAATAGTTACTTTTACATTTGGTATAAGATTGGCAATTATTGTAGGAGATATACATAATGCTCCAATAGGTTTGCCAGCTTTCCAAAATCCAATAATTGTTGATTTTACCTCAGGGAGTATTGTTAATTTATCTCCATCAAATGCAAATGAACTTAGGTTTTTAGCAGCTCCAAAACCGCCAGGGAAAATAAGTGCATCATACTTATCAATCATTAATTCAGAAAGGTCTTTTATATTGCCTCTTGCAATTCTGGCAGATTCAATTAATACATTTCTATCCTGATTGATTTCTTGTCCATTAATGTGGTTAATGACATGATGTTGAGGGATATTTGGAGCAAAACAATCGTATGTTCCCTGATTTTTTACAATTGAAAGTAGAGTTAATGTTGCTTCGTGTATTTCAGAACCGTCAAATACACCACATCCTGATAATATTACTGCAATTCTTTTCATAATCTGGACTATATAATGTTTACTGAGTATTTACATTTATAGTAAGCAATTTAATGTTTATGTTGCTAGATTTCAAAAGATTACTGAGTAATCTTTATTTCTATATAATATTTTCGTAAATTATACGCTCGAAAACTATTACTTGAACTGATTAAGTTTAATTTATATAAAATATGGTTTTATTTTGATTCGTTACATTAAGTATTTTTAACTTTTAATAAAGCATATTTTTTGATAGATTTCAAGTTTATATTATGCTGTGATTCATTGTATTTAAAACAATACTAAAAGTGTAAAGTTGCAGTTAATGGTTAGGAAAATAATCTAAATTGTAGTTAAAAGCTGTTAATTGGTTTTTTGTCAAGGAGTTAAAGGTATATATTTGAAGTGTAATGATAAAAAAGATAAAGGAAATGTTTAGGAAGACGGATGATAACACTGTGAGGTTAAAGAGAAAAATTTTTTGGTTCTTTGTTATAGAAGTATTATTGGTTATAACATTGTTAGCCTTTACGTTTTTCTTAATAACAGTTGTGCTTAATTAATTTTAATTTAGATCGCTAATAATAAATAGGGATTTTTGGATAAGTATTTTGCCGTCAAGCCAGGTGGTTAATTTCCATTCTCCTTTCTTGTTATGGATGGGTTCCCATATTGTATCTCCTAAAAAGAACTCATAATCATTTGATCGAATAAAATATTCCCCGGTAAAGGGAGGCATTATTTGACCATTTTCATCAGTAAATGGAGGGTGATCAATTTTAAACTTAATTCTTTTCCCCTTTGCACCCTTAATTTTAATTACATAGCCAAATTCAATATCAAGTTGTAGTGGAATTTTATCTGTTATTTTTATAAGTTTGGGTAAATTCTTTGATCCTTTGTCCCAATTTGAATATATTCCATAACTATATAACTCCGATTCTATCTTTTTTTTAGCCATATTTCAGTGAAAATAATGAATTAAATTATTACGTGAATTAACAGTTAACTTGATTTATTAGTCTGACTTGCGGTGTTATTTTTCCAATATTCAATTGTTATTCAAGCATGTATTTTAACTGGTCCATAAGTATTGGAATATCATTTTTATTTACTCCGTTCTCGATTAAATGTGGTGTGTCTTCATAAAATGTATTGAAAAACTCCTGTTTATTATCTTGCATTAAAACAATTGATTTATGATAATATTTTAAAGCTTCTTTTTTATTGTTTTGACACCATAGTACATGACCCATATTTATTAAATCATGTTTGTTTGATGATGAAATAAGTAGTTTATGATAATATTTCTCAGCTTGATCTAATTTTCCGGTAACAAATGAACACCATCCGATTGGTCGCCATATCTTAGTATTTGAATTATCAAGATATTCAACTTTGAAATAATACTTTAATGCTTCGTTATAATTTTTTAGTTCTAAATAGCAATGTCCAATTGAAGCTTGTGTGTGAAGGTTATCGGGATTAAGTCTTTCTGCTGTTTGATAATATTTGAGCGCTTTCTCAGGTTGCTTTAGATATTTATACATTAAAGCAATTTTTTTTGTTGTCCAGACTTGTTCTGGTTTAAGAATATCGGCTTTAAGATATTGATTTAAGGCTTGAGGATAGTTCTTAAGTTGTTGATAACAGTAGGCTATTTTTTGAATGATTTCAATGTTTTCAGAATCAACCCCGGCAACTATTTCAAAAGCTTCAGAAGCTTCTTTGAAATATTCTTTTTTAAAGAAAAATTCTCCAATTTGACGTATTTGATTATTGTCTGCTAAATTACGAACCAAGAACCATTTATTATGGAAATCCATTTTCCAGGAAAAGATATCTTCAAATTGAGCATGTTGAGGATGCACTTTGAAAAATCGATATAGATCCTGAATATATCTGTTTGAAATTATAGAGTTTGCTTTAGTTGGGTGAATCATTTTTTCGTCATTATCAATTTCCTCCATTTGTTCAAGTTGTTGTTTAAACATATTTCCCATCATGTCTTTTTGAAACTGGGGCATATGAGGAATGCTTAAGAATAATGAATATTTATCTGAATTACATAAAAAACTTGAACTGGCTAAACTCTCTTGTATTGTCTTTTCTGAGAATACTTGATTGTCCTGACTAATTGTTTCTTTAATTTCTTTGTTTTCAAGGTAAAATGGTACAAACCAATTGTGTGTTTTATTAAAGAAACTAAAGTGCTTCAGCATCTTAAATGTTGACAAAAATACATCAGATCCCTCCATTTGAAGTTCTGTTAATTCTTCAAGTTTGCTCATTAGTTCCGGAGAATCTTTAAAGAAATCTTCCCAATCAGGGTTTTCACCTTCATTAAATTTATCACCTAACAGGTTATCCAAATCTAATTTATTGCGTAGGTTTGGTTTTAATTTAACCACCTCTGGTAATATTTCATCATTTAACTTTTTTGATATTTTTTCTGTTTCACGAGTTCTTATTAGTTGTATGGTTATCGTTAGTATATTTTCAATAATTGATTTGTTTTCAGCTAATATCTTCAATCTTGAAGATATTTCAGGATACAGAGAAATACGCTCGTCATATTTAAATAGAATTAATAGCAATCCTACTAAAACTCTTTGTTTTATTGTGTTTTCACTATCATATATTAAATCGAATAAGAATGTGATTTTATTTAAACAAAACTCTTGAATAGCACCAAGGGCTAATGCTGAAATAAAAATACATCTGTAACTAAAATGAACTGATTCATCTGTTATTAATTCTTTTATTTTATTGATTTCATTGTCATTAATTCTATCACAAATCCATATTTTGTTGAAAAGAGAAATGGAAGCTTCGTCATAATTTTCAGAATTAAAATTGCTGCCATCAACAATTTTATTACCGGTTATTTCAGCATAAAACTCATTAATGAGTGATGAAAAGTCATTGGCTTTATTTTTACCTAACACCCTGCGTGTTTCATAAAATAGGGTGTTCGACTGGTGTGTTTTAATGACAGCGAAGAGTTTATCGGATAAACTATAGCAAGACATTAAAATTTTGTTGTATACTTTCTGACGATCAGGGTCATCCGCTCCTTCCATCGTATATTTTAACATGCTTTTGTAAGTAAATTCAATATTATAATGGTCATCAATTAGTTTTGCTCCATGATGATGTTTTGTAAGCTCTCCTAATACAGATAATGCATCTTTAATCTTCTTATCTTTAAGGAATTGTTCTACTTTCTGCTGTTGGTTATCTATATTTTCCATTTTACTCTAACATTTTATGCGTACCGTAAAAGTATGAATTAATCCTAAAAAAGCCTCTAAGTTCAATACATCCTAATCCATATTTGTTTCCAAATAGTTATTAATGATAGGATATAACGCTAATATTAATTGATAAAGTAAAAGCTTACGATGTTTCTTAATGAAATCTTTAGAGAAAGTTTTTTAAGATATTAAAATGTTGAACTGTAAGGATTGATAAAAAGATAAGACTATATATTCATAAAAGATAAAAATATCTATTAATATTAAATTGATTCTTATGAAAACCGAAAAAAAGAAAAGTATCCTAAAAGGAGTTTTTTTAGGGGGAATGATTGCTGGTGTGATTCCGGCAATGGCAGATGCAAATAGTTTACTAGACTATAATATTATTGGTAGCGGAGCTGAGTTAAGATCTGGGTTGTTAGAACAATATGGTTCGCCTGTTGATGTTTCGGCCAATTTGTCAAATGATTTTATTGTTGGAGAAACCAAGTGTGGAGAAAGTAAATGTGGAGAATCGAAGGGTGGAAAAGAAGGCGAAGCAAATAAAAAGACTAAGAAGTCTGAAACGAAAAAAGATGAAGTAAAAGCAGCAGGAAAAACGGAGTCTAAAGCCACTGAGGCTAAATGTGGTGAGGAAGTTAAAAAAGAGGCTAAGTCTTCATCTTCAGAATCTAAAACCTCAGAGTCGAAATGTGGCGAAAATACATGTGGTGGTGAATAGGTTATGGTAAAAAAGGTAGTCTCATATTTAGAATGTTTGAGAGGGAAATAGGTAAAGTAGGGGTGATATGAGACTATTAGTGTGTATTGAGAAGCTGTTGTTAAATGTACAAGTAAAAGTTAAAGAACCTAATATGTTGTTTGAGTATATTGTAATCATTTGTTTAGTTGTATTTGTTTTCAGCAGTTTCTCTTTATTAACTCAAATAATATATTAAAAGATGAATCAGGTTGGATTAGGTTTTAGAAGAGACATAGCTGAAAATTTTGTAAATGATAAGAATTTTATTCCTGATTTTATCGAGTTTGCTCCTGAAAATTGGATGGGAATGGGAGGCTATTGGAAGAAAATTCTAGATAAAGTTGTTGAAGAATATCCTGTTACTTGTCATGGATTATCTTTATCAATTGGTAGTCCTGAACCGTTGGATTATTCTTTTTTAAAGGAACTTAAAAAGTTTTTAAAGGATTATAATGTAAAGATTTACTCCGAGCATTTGTCATATACCAAATGTAACAATGCTCACCTGTATGATTTGTTGCCTGTTCCATTTCGGGGTGATGCAGTAAAGCATATTTCGCGACGAATTAAGGAAGTCCAAGAAATTCTTGAGCGAAAGTTGGTAATTGAAAATGTTTCCTATTATACACCTGTTGGGGCAGAAATGGATGAAGCAACTTTCATAAATTACATATTACAAGAATCTGGATGTGATTTATTATTAGATGTAAATAATGTGTATGTAAATGGTTTTAATCATCAATACAATCCATATGAGTTTATAGATGAAATGCCATTGGAAAGGGTTGCTTATATACACATGGCAGGACATGAAAAGGTATCAAATGATTTGATAATTGATACTCATGGACAGTCAATAATTGATCCTGTATATGATTTATTTGACTATACCATTAGTAATATGAAGGCAGTTCCTGTACTATTAGAACGTGATTTTAATTTCAACGATTTGGAAAATATAATCAGGGAAGTTCATCAATTAAAAGTTTTAACTAATAAACATTGGGAGGTAAGTCATGTATCTTAAGCCAGAAACCATAGAAATGCAAAATAAACTTGCTGAGTATTGCAGAACGGGTGTTTATTTTCCTATTGAAGGAGTTGATGAATTAAGAGTTGGTCATTATAGACGATTGGTATTTAATAATATCAATAACACATTAAAGCAAGCCTTCCCTATTACTTTTAAATGGTTGCAAGAAAGTGAATGGTTGTTACTGGTAGAATCATTCTTTGAACAACATAATTCTCAAAATCCTAAAATATGGCAAATGCCAAAAGAGTTTATGGATTTTGTGATCGTGAGCAAATTTTGTGAAATATTAAAGAAACCAGCTCTTATTGATTTGCTTAAAATTGAATGGCTTGAAATTGAAGTGTACACGATGCCCAATGGAATTATTTTAGATCATGAATCAGAAGGGGAGTATTTAAATGACCATTTGGTCCTTGTACCTGAATATTCTTTAGCCAAACTAGATTATCCTGTTCATAAATATAGGGCTGAAGAGGCTATGAAATATAAAGGCGATTGGTTTATTTATATATTCAGAAATCAAGTAAGCGGTGCTGTTGTGTTTTTAAATATTTCTCCTTTGCACGTTTTTATTCTTGAGAAAATATATGAAAAGGAACAAACCATATTAAGTTTGCTTCCTTATATTTCTTCGGTTTTTGGGATTCACGATTTAAATGGAATCAAAGAACATATTGAACAATTTTTGAAAGATATTCATAATAAAGGAGCAATTATTGGATTTAGACCTTCGTTGAGAATTGAAAAATGATGAGGCTTTAGTTTTATATGGTTGTATTTAAGTTTGTTATTTATGAGCTGGGGAGTAAGTGATAATGTTGAACCTCATTAGCAGAAGTAAAATAAATTTGAGATTACAGTGAAATTAATGGATGATATTGATTAAGTAAAATTTGTATGATAAAAACATATCTTGTACATTGTATTTAGCTGGGGATGAATCTATTTAATTAATTTGGTTTGAAAATAGCAACTGGAATATTGTGTATATAGCATAATCGAATTCAGGTTAATAGTATTCATATACTTAATAAACAAGTGTTTATATGTCTTTGCCGAAACCATACATCCTGATGCTTACGTTAATATTTACAATTTTTATTGGGAGTTCTTGTTCCGATGAAAGTTCAGACGTAGTTAATGAATATGGCCTTCCCTTTCTACCTTCCGTATATAACCCTTCAAATTATTACTGTGCTACAATACATGTTAGTCCAATAATTGATGGTCTGGATTTAAATAAAGAATGGGAATCAGTTGCATGGAGTGAACCTTTTGTTTCAAGTATTGATGCCAAAATTCCGGCAAAAAATTATGCCTCTTCTTTTAAAATGGCCTATTGTAATGATTCTATCTATTTTTTGGTGAAGATTAATGAAAGTCATATTTGGGCAGCAAATGATATTTGTGGATCAACATATTTTAATGATAATTTTTTGAAGGTATATATTGATAGTAATAATGATGAGTTTGATTATTTGGTAATAAAGATAAATGCCTTTGGTAAATTATGCGCAGATTATTGTAATGTTACAAATGATCAACCAATTCATAGAATTTCACTTATTGAAGAATGTGGAGCTAGGAGTAAAGTTTTTATTGATGGGACTTTAAATAATTCTGGAGATATTGATAAATATTGGCAGGCAGAATTTGCGATTCCGATTAATATTAGAATTAAGGATAAGGTCTTACTCACACCAAGTTTCTACTGGAAATTAAATTTAGAGCGAACTCAATGGCAAACAGTTATTGTTGCAGGTATATATAAAAAAATGATTGATCCATCAGATGGTAAAATTTATTGTGGAGAATCCTGGGATTGGTCAAATATGTGGGGGAATAAAATCAATAAAATTGAACTTTGGGGGGATTGTATATTGCCACAATTTGTACAAGGTAATGAGATAAGCAACTTTGCACGAAGTAAAAAAATAAAATGGGAACTTAGAAATGTATTTTATGCCCAACATTTACACCATAATAAACATGGAAGGTATGCTAATAAAATTGCAGGCCTAAAAGATGTGGGATTTAATTTGTCTGCACTTCACTTTAAGCCCAATATTAAAGCTAATAAAGACATGTTTATTGTAAGTATTATTGATAGCGAAAGTAATTATATTTGGTTTATTACTTCTAAGGGAAGACTGTCTTCAGAATCTTATAAGAAGAGATGAAAATTTACTCAAAATAGTAATAAGTCTGAGTTCAATTATAACATAAAAGACTAGTGTAATTTCTTGTTTTGTTAGAGTACATTTTTCGCCTTATGATAAGTTTCCTTTTGATTAAGAATTTTTAATTTGTAAAAATAAGACATGTGAGTGTTAAATATCATAAAATGAGCATTTTATGTATGTGCTTTAAGTTTTGAGAATAGATATTGTCATATAGGTTGAAATTCTGTAAGGGGAGATAATCTACATTATAATAGTTTTTATATATCAAAATAATCCTTTGAAAGTTAATGAGCAATCACAGGATTTATTATATTTGATGGAGTATTTAAGGACTTATATATGTGAATGTTTGTTTTTATTACAAAATTTTAATTCGAACATGTGCTGGTAATTCGTTTGGGTTGGAGTGCAAGTCATTTATGAATAGTGGGGTGAAGAAGGAAGAGTCCTTAAGTAGAACACTTTTGCAGTTAAATTCAAAACTAAATATTAATGAAAAAGATTCTTCTTCCTAATTATCTAAAAGTGGTCATGATTATGACTGTAATAAATCTTTTAGTGTTGTTTATTCGTAACTTAATAATTGACACACCGATTCATGATACACTTCTATTAAACCTCTTTCATGGGTTTGTTCCTTTGGCACTGGCTTATTTTATGTATGTATTTTTTAATAAAATTAATACACTTATTTTCTGGATTATTAGTCTGGTATGGGTGCTATATTATCCCAATTCTCCTTATATGATTAGCGGATTAAAACATATTGGAGCCGATGTTCCGGAAATTCAGAATTATGATACGCTGATTATCTTTTCGTTAGCGATGTTATCCTTGTTTTATGGTTTTATTTCCATAAAAATTATGTATCAATTATTCGTAAAAAAATATAGTAAGCATATTGCCAAATTGTTTGTTGGTATTGCGTTGATTTTAAGCTGTCTTGGTTTTTATATGGGTAGAGTGTTATTTTTATTTTCTGCCGACTTTTTTAAACATCCTGCTAAGATTATTACAGAAACCTGGAATCATTTATTCCCCATTGGAGAAAACTTAACCTCTTATACATTGATGTTTTTATTCGGAGGCGTACAACTTATGCTTCTTTTAATGTTTAAGGATATAAATGAAGTTGAACTTGAAAAGGTGAAAGTTTTCAAGAAATCTTAATGCAACCAGAATTATTTATAATGAGTATTACAAAAAAAGTTACCTATCTGTTCCTGGCGATGTTATCAATAGTAGTTCTACCTTGGATAGGTTCCTGGATACATTTCAACTTTAATTTTCCTACCGGTTTTTTTAGTTATCCACCTTTGAAACCAAGCCCCAAAGCTTCATTTAATATATATGTATTTATATCTGTTGCGATTGGTTTTGCAGCAATTGCTTTACTGTATATTTATCCAAAAATATTCGGATTTAAAAAAGTGCATGTGGAACCGCAAAAAGCTGTTCCAAAAGTACACTTACCATTGTGGTTTTGGATAGGTTTATTCCTATGGGGAAGTGCTGTGGTATTATTATGGACAAAGGCAACAGAGCCTATTTGGTATTTACACTGGTCTGATTTACCATTGTTCTGGGGATTTGTATTGATGATAGATGGATGGGTATATTTGCGAACAGGTGGAAATTCCCTAATAAGTAAAGTGCCTCAGGAAGTAATAGGTATTGGTGTTGCATCTGTTTCGGGTTGGATGATTTTTGAGTTTTTGAACTTTTTTGTGAATGACTTATGGTACTACCCCAGTGGAAATATTATTTCAAGAGAACAATTTCTATTGTATGCCATTCTGATTTCATCAGGATTATTGCCTTTATCATTTGAGTGGTATTCCTTATTTACTAGTTTCCCTAAGTTTAGTAAACGATTTTCTGACGGATGGAGAATAGTTTTATCTTCCGGACTGAAAAGTACTTTGTTGGTGTTGGCTTTGGCAGGATCGTTTTTAGGAGGATTATTTCCAGATCAACTGTTCTTTACACTTTGGGCCACGCCTCCTGTTATATTAGCTGTTGCTTTGGATAAAATAGGCGTATGGACTCCATTTAAGCCAATTGGGAAAGGGAACTGGTCTCCTTTATTATTATTTGCGCTTACCTATTTAGTTCAAGGTTTGTGTTTGGAGTGTCAAAACTATCTTAGTGCTACTCAGGTAGGTGAGCTGATTACGGAGGCTCCAGCCTATTGGAAATACAGTCTTCCATACGTAAATAAATTTCATGTTTTTGAAATGCCTTTATTGGGGTATTCCGGGTATCTTACATTTTCAATTTATGTTTGGTTATGGTGGATTTCTTTTGCCACTTTGTTGGGAATTCCTTCAAAATTTTATAAAGAAGAGCCATTTACAAGCTAAAAAACATTATGGAGGTTAGGATTTTTGTATTGGGGATAATAATATCAATATGCATTTCAGCAAATGCTGGAGACATGCTTTGGAAAGGAGATGGTGATTATGTTAATATTGGTAAAAGTATTGATATATTAGACGATGTTAATAATGAGTATATACCTGAAGATGTTTTATCCGGAAAATATAAAAATCAGTTTTACAAATCAAAAAAAAATATTTTAAATTTTGGTTATACAACATCCATTCATTGGCTAAAGTTTACCTTAAAAAATCATATTAATGATAGCTTGTTGCTCGAAGTAGCTCATGCATCATTACCTATTACCGAGCTTTATTACAGAGATAAGCGTGGAGAAATCCAAAAGGTTATTGCAGGTTATCAAATTCCAATGAATGATAAGGAAATAATACACCATTACCAGGTGTTTTCATTACCCAATGTAGATAGTACAGAGTATTACCTAAAAGTACTTTCTCATTCACATCCTTTACCGATAAAAATTTGGAAGAAGCATCAATATGAAATCCGTACCTATCGACAAAGATTAGGTTACGGATTTTATTTTGGATTGATGTTATTCGTTATCATATTCAATATATTTTTCTTTTTATCACTTCGTAGCAAGATATATTTGTATTACGCCATTGTTGTATTTATATACACTTGTTATGCCTCAATGGTAATGGATGGTTTTATTTTGTACCTGTTTCCTAAGGTGGATATGATGTTTTGGTATGTTACCATTCCAACGCTTGGAGTTACAGTACAAACTGCTTATTGTCTTGTTTTTTTAGAAGTTAGAAAGTATACTCCCAAACTATTTCAGGTTGTCAGGGTTTTCGTATTTTATTTTCTAATCTATTTTATTGTCAGGCCACTTTTGCCATTAATGGTCGTATTGGCAATGAACACGATACATGCTTTACTATCCTTTTTTATTATGGGATTTGTTGGAATTAATGTGGGTAAAAAAGGAAACCGTATGGGCTATTATTATGCCAGTACTTATTTTATTTACTTTTCATTAGTTGTTGTTGAAGCAATATATATTCAAACAGGATATCCTGGTTACATATTGGGTTTAAGCTTTGTTGCTATAGCAACATTGCTAGAGGCTTTTGTGTTAAGTTATTTGCTGTCTAAACGTTCGGAATGGGAAAGAAAGGATAGTGAAAATGAAAAACTGCAAGCTCAGGAGAAACTATTTGAAACCACCAAGGAGAATGAGAGGATTGTCAGGGAACAAAATATAATATTAGAAAATAAAGTCGCGGAGAGAACTGGTAAACTAAATAGTGTTAATAAAAAACTTGAAGTGGCCATTGCCTCAAAAGACAAGTTTTTTTCTATTATGGCGCATGATTTAAAGTCTCCCTTTGGCTCATTAATTGGATTATCAGAATTATTAATGCGTGATTTTAATAGTTTTTCAGAAGATGAGAAGATTAAATATATTGGTATTATAAACGGAGGATTAACCAATACTCATAATTTACTTGAGAATTTGCTATTATGGTCACAATCACAACAGGGTAGTTTATCTTTCAATTCGGAAAGTGTTAGTTTGTATGCAGTTACTTCTCAAACTTTGTCTTATTTAAAGCAGCAATCCGAAAGTAAAGCTATTACATTGCATAATGAGATATCCGGAGACTATATTTTATCTGCAGACAAGAATATGTTGTTAACGATTCTCAGAAACTTAATTACAAATGCTATTAAATTTACACCGAGTGGTGGAGATGTCAGGATTATTGCTAAAACAGATGCAGATAGCTTTGAGAACAGCATGGTAAATGTTTCAATAAAAGATAATGGTGTTGGTATGTCTGAAGAGCAGAAGAGCTACTTATTTGATATTGCAAGAAATGTTTCAACCAATGGAACTGATAACGAGTCGGGTACAGGTTTGGGGTTGATTATATGTAAAGAGTTTGTTGAGAGACATAACGGAAAAATATGGGCAGAAAGTCAATTGGGAAAAGGAACTGAATTTTGTTTTACAATGCCTTTGTATGAGACTGTAACCCCACATGAATAATAATATCAATCTAAATTCAGAAAATGTAATCGAATTAAGGTTGTTAATAAAACAAATTTATATGGTTAAAGAGTGCCCTAAATGCAGAATTGAGTTCGATTGTATGCATAATGAAATTTTCAAATGTCATTGTTCAAGGGTTGCACTTAATGACGAAGCTCTGAAGTATATAAAAGAGAATTTTAAAGATTGTCTTTGTAATAAATGCTTACAAGAGGTAGCTGCATTATTTAGCAAAGAAAAATTATAATCGAATTAATATTAATCAGAAAATTAGAAATTATTATGAAAAGAATTTTATTTAGCCTTATTCTTGCTATGATTGTATGTGTTTTTTCCTATGGACAAACAGATGCAGAGTATAAGTCAACATTAAAGGAAATGATGTTGTTGTCAGGTTCTGAAGAAACTTATCAGATGGCAATTAAACAAATGATGACCATGTTAAAGCAACAAAAGTCAGAAGTTCCGGCATCAGTATGGGATGAGTTAGAAGTTGAGTTTTTAAAAACATCGTTAAATGAATTAGTTGATATGCTTACACCTGTATACCAAAAGCATCTTACTTTAGAGGATATTAAAGGTTTAATCGAATTTTACAAGTCTCCATTAGGTGAAAAATTTGCTGAAAAAACACCTTTGATTACCCAGGAATCAATGCAGGCAGGACAGCAATGGGGTATGAAGATAAGTCAGGAGTTTACAAAGAAATTATCGGAGAAAGGTTATTAAGTAAAGGCTATTTGTATTCATATAATATTAGGAGAAAAGCCATCGGATTATGTTTGATGGCTTTTCTTGTCTAATTAGCTAACTCAATAACCAACGCAGATTTGGCTTTGATATTGATTAGATTTAAATCATTTACATACCGATTGGTGATAATGTTTTTACCAGTATGATACTTTTTGAGAATCTCCTGAAATCTTTGGGTATTTAATTTTTTAATTCCGGTAGGCTTGTTATTTAAAATAACCATTACAGCATTGTCGTCTTTATATCTAAAATAAACATAAATACCATCTTCAGGGATAAAGTGCAAGGTTTTCCCATACTTTAATGCTTCAGATTTTTTACGGTAATTCAATAATTTTTTGATCAGGTTGTATATTTTATTTTGTTGAGAGGTTCTTCCATCTTTAGTAAAAGCATTGATTGTATCGTTTGCCCAACCGCCCGGAAAATCAAGTCGAATATTTGAGTGACCTTCAAAGCCATTTCCATTCATTAGTAGTTCTGTACCATAATAAATTTGCAAAATTCCACGTGTTGTTGCTGCATAAGTTAAGGCCATTTTTAACTTATTAATATCATTTCCTAAACTATGCAATATTCTACCTTCGTCGTGATTATCAGGAAATACAACCATATTGAAGGGATTCGGATATAAGTGGTCATCAGCCAAAGTGTTATATAGACGTGTCATTCCTTTATCCCAGCTATCTTCTTCATTAAACGCCTGCTTGATGGCGTTTTGCATGGGGAAATCCATTAAGCTTGGCAAATGTGAATTAAATCCATCTTTATTTGGGAAATCTTTCTGCCAATAACACAATTTTGAAGCTTCTGTAATCCATGACTCACCTACGATATTAAAATTTGGATATTCTTTCATAATACGTTGAGTCCAAATGGCCATACCATATTTATCAGGATATGGATAAGTATCCATCCTGATTCCTCTTAATCCGGCATATTCAATCCACCATATGCTATTTTGGATCATATAAGTGAGCATAAACTCATTTTCAAGGTTAAGGTCAGGCATTGAAGTATCAAACCATCCTTTAACTGAAAGATCTTTGTCTGCTGTTGAAACATATGGATCAGAAATGGTGGATAACCGGTAATTGGAACGGGTGAACTTTTCCCAATGATTGATCCAGTTTTTCATGGGTAGATCATTCATCCACCAATGATTATCTCCACAGTGGTTAAAAACCATGTCCATAATCATTTTTATACCACGGTTATTGCATTCTTTTGTTAGTGCTTTAAACTCCTCGTTGGTGCCCAAACGAGCATCAATGTGGTAAAAATCAGTAATTGCATATCCATGATATGAGTATTTAGGTTGATTATTCTCCATTACAGGATTAAGCCATATGGCTGTATACCCCATGTCTTCAATATAATCCAGGTGATCATGAATACCTTTTAAATCACCACCATGTCGCCCGTTTGGAGAGTTTCTGTCCGTTTTTTCAAGCATCCCTTCAATATCATCATTTTCCGGGTTTCCATTTGAAAATCGGTCAGGCATAAGTAGGTACATAGCATCACTTGAATCAAAACCTTTGCGATTTGCAGAACCATCCATCCTTTTTAATAATTGATAATCGAATGTGGCTAACGTGTTACTTCCATTTTTAAAAGCAATTTGAACGGTTCCCGGTTGTGTATGTTTAGTAATTGATAGATCTACAAATACATAATTAGGGTTTTCAACTTTATGTATCTTCTGAATCGATATGCCTTCGTAATTAATTTCTAAGTTATAAGAAGAAATTCTTTCACCATAAATCATTAATTGAAGTTTAGGATCTTCCATTCCAATCCACCAATTTGTTGGTTCTATTTTGTGGATGATTATTGTGTTATTTGCATGAATAGGTGTGATGGATGTACTCATCATTATAATATGGGCTAATAATATTTTTCTAAAAATCATTTACTTATGATTTGAAGTTAATAATTTTTGTGGAATGCAAGTATAATTTGAAACCTTGAATAAATTAATCGAGTGTTTGTACATTCAAGATTTTATTTCACAAATATTTTATACCGTCAGGGAGCTAATTTTGTACATGTTTCAGAGTTCAACGAATTTTGTTTTTCAGTTCTGAAATTTTAGAATGTGATTTTTATTTGAGGAGTTAAATACGATGAAAACCTTATCTTTTTCAATGCAGCAAAAAAAAGCTAAAAATTTTGTTTTCTGAAATGTTAGGAACTTATCTTGGTTACACCCAATTCTGCATTCCATATAGTGGTTTTTACTCCAATATGAATAGGGCAGCTTTGGATAAGTTCAGGGTGGTTATTTGTTGGTCTGAATATGTTTTTTTTGTCATTATTTTCAATGTATCTTTGAAATAATAAAAAGGAAATATTAGTTTGGAGACTGAGAGAATAAACAATGACCTCCTTGCATCCGGCAAGGAGGTTTTTGTGGTTTTAAATTATCGGGAAATAGTAGTTGACTTGTTAGATTCTACGGCTATTGGTTTTTCGTAAACAAATAATTCAATCGTATTATTTGCATGAGAAATTACTTCTACTTCTTTTGCGCTTACTCTTACTTCCAGATCATTTCCTTTAAAAGTAATTCGGAAGGCATATTCTTCCCATTGTTCAGGAATATCCGGGTTTAGATAAAGTTTTTCATCATAGGCTCTTTTTCCACCAAATCCTTCCACTATTGACATCCAGGTGCCTGCCATACTGGTGATATGTAACCCTTCATGTACTTCTGCATTATAATCATCTAAATCTAATCGGGAAGTACGAAGATACATTTCGTAGGCTTTTTCAATACGGCCTATTTTAGTGGCTAATATGGAGTGAACACATGGCGATAATGAAGATTCATGTACGGTTCTTGGTTCATAGAAGTTAAAGTTTTTTTCGATTTCATCTTTCGAAAACTCTTCTTCAAAAACATACATTCCTTGCAATGTATCTGCTTGTTTAATAAAGTTTGATCGCAATATTCTATCCCATGACCAATGTTGATTAATCGGACGTTCAGATGGATTCAAGTCATCGGCCATCAGTTGCTCCTTATCCATAAATCCATCTTGCTGCATATGAACCTGTAGCTCTTCATTATACGGAAAGTGCATGTTGTTTACAATATCATCCCATCGCTTGGTCTCCTCTTCTTCCTTGAATTTAAGTTTAGAAACCAGTTCTTGGTATCTTCCCGGATTTGAAGATTTGATATAATTCAATGATTCATGTGTGTATTTTAAACACCAGGTGGCCATTTTGTTGGTATACCAGTTGTTATTGATGTTGTTTTCATATTCATTTGGACCTGTAACGCCAAGCATTACATATTTTTTTCTGGTTTCAGAAAACGTGATTCTCTGACTCCAGAATCTGGAAATACCAACGAGTACTTCTATTCCATATTCTTCCAGGTATTTTTTGTCACCCGTATGTCGAATGTAATTATGGATGGCATAAGCAATGGCTCCATTACGATGTATCTCTTCAAATGTAATTTCCCATTCGTTATGGCATTCTTCACCATTGGCAGTTACCATTGGGAAAAGTGCAGCTCCATCTTTAAAACCTAATTTGGCTGCATTTTCAATAGCCTTTGATAAATGTTTGTATCGGTAAATAAGTAATTGACGAGTTACATTAGAAGGAGAAGTCATTAAAAAGAATGGAATGCAATATGCTTCAGTATCCCAATAAGTTGTGCCGCCATATTTTTCACCGGTAAAACCTTTGGGGCCAACATTTAATCTTTCATCTTCTCCGGTATATGTTTGGTTCAAATGGAAAATATTGAAACGGATACCTTGTTGCGCCGCAACGTCACCTTTTATTTTAATATCACTATGTATCCATCTCTCATTCCATTTTTGTTTGTGATCATCAAATAGATTGTCAAAACCTTTTTCAGCGGCATATTGTGCTAATTTTTCGGCATTGTTTTTTAATGTATCAGGTGAGTAGTTTAGTGAAGATGTTACGCCAACATACTTTTCAATAGAAGCAGTTTCTCCTTTATTAACTTCAATTTCCACATGGTTTCCAACCCATTTGTTTTTTTTGATTACTTCGGGAGTTGGTTTTATTACCTGATTATTCAGCTTTGTAATATACTTCATGGCAAAACCACATCTAAAATCAAGCTTTTTAGTTTGCGATTCCAGATATGCTGATTCTTCAGAAGTCTCTGTATTTAGTATATTCCAAAATTTCTCATCATAATTTGAATCTTCATTTTCTACATCACCATCAATGTATGGTGTAAAGCATATATTACCAGAAAAATTTATCGAGGTTACCTCATAACGTATTGCTCCATTTTCTGTATCAGCTAAGCTTATGAAACGTTTGGACTTTACGTGTATTTTTTTGCTTCCATCAATAATAGCATCGAACTCCCTTTCAAGGTAACCCTCCTGCATATTAAGTGTACGCTTAAAATTTTCAACGGTGCACTTGTAAAGATCAAGATCAAAGCCTTCAATTGTAACATTGATGCCTATCCAATTGGGAGAATTGAGAACTTTTGCAAAATACTCCGGA
Organism: Marinilabiliaceae bacterium; assembly: GCA_050290065.1. GTDB lineage: Bacteria > Bacteroidota > Bacteroidia > Bacteroidales > Marinilabiliaceae > Saccharicrinis. The sequence goes on along the minus strand of JBNKGY010000028.1, from coordinate 1,497 downwards.
TATCCGTTTTTCCACCAACCCACTCTTGTTTTGTCAGGATAGTATACGCCAGCTATATAGCTACCTTGCAATGTAGAGCCAGAATATTTCTCCTCGAAATTGGCTCTTTGTCCCATTTTTCCGTTGCCAATACTAAATATACTTTCAGATGCTTTATGGTTTTCGGGGTCGAAGCCCTCTTCTATTACCGACCATTCGTCATATTTAAGATATTTTTTCATAATGTCTTTTTTTAATTATTAAGAAGTTCAAGAACATTAAGATTCATTTTGTGAAGTCCATCAACCACAAAGTTTGCTTTTCCTAAAACTTCAGGATTGCCAATGCCCACACATTTCATACCGCCGGCAATAGCAGCTTCAATACCAGCTTCAGCATCTTCAAATACAACACATTCTTCCGGAGCCATATTTAAAGCTTCAGCTCCTTTTAAAAATACTTCAGGATCAGGCTTGGCTTTTGCTACTTTTGTACCATCTATAATTGCATCAAAGTAAGATGTAAGATTTAACCTTTCAAGGATAGTCATGGCATTTTTACTAGCTGAACCCAAAGCTATTTTAATTCCTTGTTTTTTTAACTGATCTAAAAACTCTTTTGTTCCGGGAAGAATTTCCTCAGGACCCATTTTTAGAATATATGATAAGTAATTTTCATTTTTTTTAGAGGCTAATTCCATCTTTTCCTCTTCGCTTTTTTCCACATTACCAATCGATAATAAAATATCCAAAGAAGTCATCCTGCTCACTCCTTTTAATCTTTCATTGTCTTCCATGGTAAAATCGAATCCTAATTCGTTTGCGATTTCCTTCCAAGCGATGTAATGGTATTTTGCAGTATCAACAATTACACCATCTAAGTCGAAGAGACATGCTTTTATTTTCCCCATCTTTGTTAATTTATAATTATAAAAAATCAATAATTAGATTATAAAGTTTTAGTCTGATAAACAGCTTCGTTCAAAGAACTGTTTTCATTAACTACCTTTTTCGGATTATACAAAACCAACAGAAAAAGATCCAGGAATCATTATAATACGAGTAAAAATTAAAATGTAAATACCCTGATTTTCGGAAAAAGATCTTAAAATAGAACCTTCTAATAGTTCACTCAGAATTTGAGGAATAACAACCGTAAGATTAAAAAGGCCTATATATATGCCCATTCTTTTTGGAGGAAGTACACTATATAATATTGCATATGGCATAGATTTTATGGCAGCCCAAGCCATTCCTATTCCTACCATGGATAATAATAAGTAATATTGATTTGAGAATAAATAGTAGCTGATAAAACCGATCCCTCCCAATATTAATGATATACTATAAACCATTTTTCTGGGGGTAAGCAAAATTAATCTGGGAATTACAATAGAATAAATTGCTCCATCTAAAATATATGGAGATCTACGCCCAATAAGTGTCCAGGGTTTATCTCTAGTTGCACTAAGAACGGGTTGAACAACCAATCCCAGAATTGTAGCAACAAACCAAAAAA
>JBNKGY010000027.1:0-28446 GCA_050290065.1 Marinilabiliaceae bacterium | reverse complement strand
TAAAAAAGTATACCATTGCAGGTAAATCAGAGTCTTGCACTCGTAATTACCTGATGCAAATCTCAAAAATGGTATTGTATTTTGACTGTTCTCCACTAGAGCTTTCGCAGGACCAAATGGAGGAATATTTGTTTGTACTTCGCCAGAATGAAAAACCCAGTCTGAGGTCTTTTAAACACTTGGTTAACGGTTTAAGGACTTTGTTTGCCATGTTTAAAAATGAAGAACTACTACTGGCGCTTCCTTCCATTAGCAGCAATAAGGCCTTGCCGGTAGTTCTGTCACAACAGGAAATTAAAGCCTTTTTAAATAGTGCAACAGAAAGGATAATTATAAAACCGAAATTGAAACCATTGCGGTTGTTGAGTCCTTAAAACGTTTCCTGGTGCACATTGTACCTCCATACTTTAGAAAAATAAGATATTACGGATTCCTGAGTTCACGGAACAAGGCGCATTGCCTGGAATCAATTCGTAATAATATAAATATCAAGATCAATGCTATATAACTTTCTCTTACACAAGTTCTGGAACTTAGGTTTGGGAAAAGATCTTTGTTGCATTGTAAGGATTGTGGCGGACAGCTCTGTTTAATACAATCTTACACCAAAACGAGAGACCCGCCTTCAATTTAGCACAAGACCTGAAAACTCACTTATAATCAACCTTTAACAATTCACGATTCTGGTGTAAATGCAGAAGGTGCGTTTGGTCGTAAAAAATTGATCAATGATTAGTTGTACATTCTGTTTTTCAAAACAATTTTAATCCTGAGGATGAAATTTTATCAAACAACACCTAATTGGAGAGCTGAAAATGACAAAATCACGTTCCGAACCCTTTCCAAAAAGATAAAAAAAGGCGATTAAAACCACTATAGTTTAATCACACATTTACAACTCATTACAAAACTAGTGCTGGAACCTTATTTAGTTTAACATAGCCTCCAATCTAAAGCGTACGTAAACAGCTCTTTACTAGAGACTTATCGCTATTAGCTGGAGTTCTTGTCATCCTTCCACTTCTCTTACTTCAACCAGTTTTTTGGTCTGTTCCTCCGCCCCTTTAGCTACATCAATTACTACAATTACACTATCAACTGCCGAAAGAGTACGATAAGTATCTTCTGCAAAATCCTTATGACCCGAAGTATCCAAAATATTGATTATCTCCGCTTTATACTCAAAACCCATAACTGAAGTAGCTACAGAAATACCACGTTGACACTCGATTTCCATAAAATCTGAGGTCGCCGTTTTTTTATTTTATTTGATTTTACTTCCCCCGCAACATAAATGGCACCACCAAATAATAATAGTTTCTCTGTCAATGTGACCTTCCCCGCATCAGGCTGACTGATGATTACAAAAGTCCTACGCCTGTTAATCTCTTCTTTTAATCCTATTTTGCCAAATTTTAAATGCGCAAGTGTAAAGATTAAAATTGAGACGAAAAAGTAGCATAGATATAATAAAAGTTCAGTATGCCTAAGCTCCTTAGTGACATTTGTCGCTTACTGTCGCCCGAATTATTAATACTGACGTGAAGTAGAGGTTTATTCAGGAGTTTTCACTAGAAAAAAAAGGAAATCTCACTATCAACAATAGCGATTTTAATAATGATAGAATTACTTGGATATTATTCCTTTGTAGCATTATTAATTAAAAAAAAATTATTTATGAAACCTATTTTAAAAAAACTCACTTACTGGTTTATTGCATCGTTTTTTGCAATTGCTATTATGTTTTCTTCATGTTCAAAAGACGACAATTATGACACCGTAACTCAATCGGCCGATGAAGTAACAGAAAATGTTGATTTCTCTGATATGGTCGGTGGGTACCTTCCTACCCCTAAAGATGTTTATGAAAGCATTCCAGTTGCAGAAGATCCAGCTCTAAAATCAACTGCGTCGTCTAAATATCTTCCTTGTCCGGCAGTTGGTTACCAGGGAGCTGACGGAGCATGTGTTGGATGGGCTACAGCTTATGCTGCAAGAAGTATTATGACAAGTGCACAAACATACTTCAGTCCTTCTTATGTTTATAACCAAATTAAACTGGGTGACTGTTCATCAGGTTCTTATCCAGTTGATGCCCTCAGCCTAATTTACAATCAGGGAGTTTGTACATGGGATTACATGCCTTATAAAAGTGGAAATTGCTGGGCACAACCTGAGAACTGGCAAAAACAAAATGCGTCTTATTACAAAATTGGTGGTTATTACACAGTAAAAAGGGATTTATGGTCTATCAGATGGCAAGTTGGTGCCGGACATCCTGTTATAGTAGCAGGTCCAGTTGATGGGGCATTTCAAAATCTCGGCTACAACAAAGTCCTAAACACCGTTAGTGGCTCTGGTGGTGGGCACTGCTACTGTGTGGTTGGTTACAATGATGACTATCATGCTTTCTTAGTATTAAATTCCTGGGGAAAAAACTGGGGAACAAATGGTTACGGATGGATATCTTACGATATCGTTGGTCAATTATGGAAAGAAGCTTACGTTATGTACTAACCTAACGATCACTTCAAAAAATGAGAGGCTGGCTAAAATATTTAGTCAGCCTTTTATAGTTCTACACGTTTTTTCAATTTATAAAACTTCATTATTTCTTCAATCTCATCCTCAATAGCAATAGCTAAAAAATCCACGTCTGACTTAATTTCCAGTTTGTTTTTTATATTGCTTTTATGCGTTTCAACCGTATGCACACTAACATTGAGTTTTTCAGCAATTTCTTTGTTAGTATTTCCTTCGCAAATAAATACGAAAACAACTTTTTCGGTCTTGGTAAGAATATCTGTTTTTTTTTGTGTTTTATTAAATGCATACTGTATTGCCTCAAATGAAATTGTTTTTCCAAGATAGTTTTTGCCACTCCTGACTGTTTTTATCGACTCTATAATTTCTTCTGAGATAGACTCTTTTGGGAGAAACCCTTCTACACCAGCCTGCAATGCCTGCTGAAGGACTTCTTTCTCGTCAAAAGCTGTGAGTATAATTATCTTAATATCAAGCATTTTAGCCTTTAACAATTTTGCTATTTCAATTCCCGAAAGAGATGATGATTTTTTAAGTTTTACATCTAGTAATATAATATCAGGTTGCACACCATTTTCCAATAAACTATTAAGTTCATTACTCCCTGATGCTTCCCAGAAATTAATTTTCAACTGTCGTTCGTCTTCAAGAATATTTTTTACTCCAAACCTGAAAATCTCAGAATCATCTACAATAATTACACTTATTTCTTCCATGTCAAAAACTGATTACATTACAAGCAGGTATTTTAAAATTAATAGTTGCACCAATAGTTTTGTCCTCAATCCATATTTCCCCCTTATTTTTCTGAATAAATTCTTTGCAAATTATTAAACCCAACCCATCGCTATCGTTAATGGAGAAAAGCTTGTTCTTTTTTTCATCTGAAATTCCAAAACCTTCGTCCGAAACTGAAATAACAATATCATCATCTTCTTCATTTGAAGAAATGTTTACTATTCCTCCAACCTTAGAAAACTTAATTGCGTTAGAAATTAAGTTTCGAAGTACTGTTTTTATCATATTCTCATCTGCAAACACCATTACTGACTCAGACAGGCCATTATTAAGCCGGATATTCTTTCGGTTAAGACTCATTTTGAACAAATTAAGTACTTCATTTATGGTTTTAGAGATATCAAAAGCATGAGGAAAGAATGTTAACGACCCCCTTTGTGATTTTAGCCATTCCGAAAGGTATTGGAGAAATTCATAAACTTCGGTTGAATGTGAATACAACTCACTCAGATTTTTCTCAAGTTTTTCCTTATTTACATTTCTTATATGATTTAATGAGCTGGCTGCAATCATTTTAAAAGCTAACAAAGGAGATTTCAAATCATGAGTTATAACAGATATAACCATATCCCTGGTATTATTTAACTCTTGCAGATAAGTTATATCCGAACTTATTGATATTACATTTATAACATTGCCATTTTTATCAACTATTGGATTTAAGGTTGTTTGCATCCATAAATCTCGTCTAATACCAATATCATTTGCATTAACGGTGTATGTAACAACTCTTTTTTCATTAACACATGCCTGAAATAGCTTTTTTATATTTGGATTACAACTAAAATCTAAAAGATTATAATTGTTATTGATGAATTCTTTTTGACTTCTTCCAAAATAACTGCAATAACTATCGTTCACCCATTCCATTATTCCATCTACACTGCAAATAATAACTGGATTGGAAACTTTACTAGCAACAAACGATAATTTATGTAGTTCCTGATTAATAACACCCAACAACTCTGCCTGGTTTTCTATTTTTTCTTTTTGCTTCACTATTTCCGAAGTCCTTTCCGTGATAATGTTCTCAAGTTTGTCCCTTTCGTGTTTGTGCTTTTTTCTAAATCGCCATATTGAGGTACCAATAAGTAGAATTAGAATTGCAAAATAGCTAATGTAAGCATATGCACTTCTGAAATAGGGCGGTTTTATAATGAAATTATAGACGTATATTTCACTCTCTTTATCATAAATGTTTCTGGCCTTTACTTTAAAAGCATAATGGCCCTCTCTAAGATTTGTATATTCTTTTTTTCTTTCTGTTGACCACTCTGACCATTTATCCTCGAAGCCTTCAAGCATAAACGAATATTCATTTAGCCATTCTTTATCAAAAAATGAGCATCCGAATTCAAACGAAATATTATTGAAATCATAATCTATTGGCTCTTTCAAACTGGTTACACCGACAAAATTCATAAAGAATTTCCCTTCTTTTTCAAGATAATTGGTCCCGCTAAATATTACAGAGTCATTATTTAGACTTACTTTTCTAACCAGAACATTAACGCTACTTGTGTCTTCTGTATAACTTGTTAAATTTTTTATCAGCAACAGCTTACCATTCAAACTAAGCCACATATGATTTTCCGATTCACAGTAAATTCGCTCAATAGTTTTGTACTTAAAAAAGGGAATTTCTCTTTGATCTGCTTTAAACAAATCGCCTTCTTTATAATAATGGAAAAGATAGGAAGACTGATTATTGTAAGCACCAATCCAAAATTCATCATCATTTACTTTACAAATTTGTCCAGGTAAAAGGTCCTTCTCTCTAAATTTAAACAATGCTGAATCTGGTACAAAACAGTTAGTATCTTCATGAAAATTGTAAAACCCTTTTGAAGTTGACAATACAAATGTATCCTGAAGTAAAAAAGCATGATAAATATTGATACTTGAAGAATCGATAAAAACTTCTTTAGAGCTGAAACCATGATCATTAACACCATCATTCCTTAATAAATAGGCACCCTGCGTTCGCGTATAAACCAACAGGTTACCAAAAGAATCCTCAACAACTCCGGCAGTCATTTTTAAGTCAGAAAGATTTGTAGGTTTAGACCATGCTCCGTTATTATTTTCGATAAATGAAATACCTCTGTTATAGCAAAAATAAACTCGATTGGAATGTGCTTTTGAGACTAAAATGTTTCCAACTGAAGCTTGTTTTACTATCATTTTATAAGAGTTTTCACTTAATTCCCATATGCCATCTGCTGTGGCAAAGATTATAGATTGCTCATTCCTGGTGTTATTAAAACTCTTAATACTCCAAACTGGAGCTTTTATTTCAGTTTCTTCAAGCAATAACCTATTAATATTTTCAATATTAAGTTTAAAAAGCCCCTCATTAGTTCCTAAAAACAATAACTTTCCTTGCCGTAACATGGTAATCACTCTGACTTTTAGTAGTTCATTCTTATCAAAATAAACAAAATTATCATCAGGACTAATTTTCAACATACCATTATCTAAAGCAGCCCAAATAGTTCCATTTTTACTTTGAGTAGTATACCAACATAAGTTAGTTGGCAAGCCATCGTCCTTATTATAAACACTTTCAATGTTTAATAACGAGTCAAGAAAATAGATGCCATTGTAAAAAGTAGAAATACTAAATCTTCCATTTTGAAGATTTGAAATATTATACAACTTGTTTTTAAAGGCAGGATTCAGTTTATCAACAAGCCAATTCATGTCTGGATCCGGCTTGTAATTTTTTTTATCAACAAAAACTCCTTGATCTGTTGAGGTGATTAATATATGTGATTCGTTATATGGAACTATATTGTAAAATAACAAACTCTTTAACTTTTTATCGTCCGACAATAAGGTTAAAGAATCATCAATTACGGCATAGAGGCCTCTTTCACTTTGCCCTATATACAACTGATTATCAACAACACCAGTTAATGAAAAGAAAGTTTCAGACACCCAAACTCTCACCTTTCTGGTTATTATGTTATAAGCAAACAACTTTTTATAGGATTGAAAATATACAGTGTTCTTAACCAACCTTACATTCCATATATCTGAAAATTTTCCTAAATCCAAGCCAGACTCTTTATTAATAGAATGGTATTCCCAATTACCATGTCTATCAGGACGGAGATAAGCTAACTCGCATGGTTTACCAAAATAGATAATACCAGTTCTGGGATCTATTTTAAAAGCCCGTACCTTATCCGATTCTCCTGTATCTAATATCCTCCAATTGTTTCCATCATACTCCTGCAAGCCAGATGAATTAGCTATATAAACTACCCCCCTTGGGCCTACTTCAATATGAAAAATTTGATTACTGTTTATATTGTCTTCATTAGAATAAATATGATAATCGGAATGCCCTACTACAGTTTGTGAGAAAGAAATGTAGCTTTTGAAAAAAAATAGAATGAAAACAATAAGCAATTGACGATGCAAAAACTTAAATATTGATAAATCATAATCCATAACAAAGAACCTTACTAAAGCAGTTATTGGTCATTTAATAGAATGCATTACTCATCCTAACTACTAATAAACGAAAAATTCAAAGCACAATTATTGTCTCATGAGTATGTGAAAGGAATTTCCCCAATACTGAAAATTCTTTAGATAGCAATACATCAAATTACCATCTTTTGTAAACAACACTAACAGCATTATATTATTTAAATCAAAATATTATGCTAGCTAATTGCACTTAAATCATTAGTGCACGCTAAGATAAAAAAAAAGTGCATTGAACCTAATTAATTATTTAATCAATTCAAGTAACTCAATTCCATTCTGGTAACGATTGTAATACTTCAATTTGAGTTTTAGGGCTGTTTCATTGAGTTATCCGGCTGAAACGTAACAATGCACCGGAAAGTCATCAGATTAACCCAACACGATGACAAAATAATCATGAATCATTGTATAGCACTATGCTGTTAGTTTTTTTACATGGTGCATAACGTTTGACAATATTAAACGGTTGGGTTTTCGGGCTGCATTATTGTCTACCGACAAGAATGCTGAAGCGAAAAACAAAGGCTCGTAAACCACTGAACCCAAACTGTTTTATATTGTGCGTTGTATACTGATGTTTATTCCTAAAGGTCAATCCGTTACAAGTTATTACAAATCTAATATTTTATTTATTGATCCGCCCTGACCTTGCCACGAAGTACGAATTTATTTTGTATTTTATGGGCGGACAAATCATTAAACCGCCCTTAAAGGCGTTGCTTAGACTGGCTTTGTAAACTCTTACCGTAAAATTTGGCTGGCATTAGCCTGTGTGGTTTGCGGTATGTGCTTACAAATAGGGATAGCAATCCATATGCTTTATGACAAAATTTTGGATACTCGACGTTTTCTACTCTTTTTTCTGTTTCATAACAGAAGGTATGATATAATCTTCTGTCAGTCTAATATGTTCCTTATATATAGGTTGTTGAGAATCAGAAGTGCATAAAACTATTAAATCAAACTCTGGAATATCAAGTAAATAATGGTCTCCATACCCTAAAGCTGCATATCCTTCTGAGAATAAATTTGTCCACCATAGGTACCCGTACTCGACTTGAGCACCATAAAATTCACCTTCAATATGTGTTTTTGTTGATTCATTAATGTACCAACTTGGGATAATCTGTTTTCCATTCCATGCGCCCTGGTTCAGATATAGTTGACCGAATTTTAAAATATCTCTTGATCTCCATAAAGAACTGTAGCCACCAGAATAAAGGCCTTCATCATTTTGATACTATATAATTTTTTGAATACCTAAAGGCCCTAACATTTGCTTTTCTGCAAATTCCATCAAAGAGATACCGATTGCTCTTTGTAAAATATCTGATATGACATGAGCTCCAGGACTACTATATTTGAATTTTGAACCAGGCTCAAATAAAAGCTTTTGGCTTAAAATTGATTCAGTTTTTAATTTTGTCATTGGGGCAGCATCATCTATTCCAGAAGACATTGTGAGCAAATGATACAGTGTAATATTATTAAGGAATGGATCTTTAATGTTTTCCTCATATTCAGGGAAATATTCTATTGCTTTATTTTCTAAGTCCTTTATATAGCCTCTGTCCATTGCAATCCCGACCAATGCAGAAACAATAATTTTTGTAATGGATTGAATATTTTGCAATTCATTAACAGTAGTTCCGTTGTAATATTCTTCGTAAATAAGAACTCCGCCTGGCAATTAATAAACTGCGCATATGTGGCAGATTACTATTTATATGATTATTTAACTCCGTCAAAACATTTGTATCCATGTCCTGAGCTTCAGGAGTAGACACTTTCCAATCATTTTGGCTAAATGAGGTATAGCAGGAAAACAAAAATAGAATTATAATCGCCAATAATGTTTTCATAGTTTTGGTGTTTGAAATTTTATTCTTCCAATCTCTTTTCAGCACAACCAATATCATTAACAATCAACCAGGAACCATCAATGTAATGCCATTCCGTCAGGTAGTTGCCTTTATATTTGTTTTCATTCTCAACCTGAATAATCCAAACACCTCTTTCAACTGCTATTGTATCTGCTACACTTAAAGTCTCAAGGTACATGTCCAGGATTTTATAACCCTTTGAAGAATGAACCGCATAATTTCTAGATATGGCTTCTTTCCCGCATATTTTGGGTATATTGTTTCCGAGAACACATCCGTTTTTTGCATATAGTTCACCAATCGAATCCGTCATTCCACTGTTGAACCAACGCACCATATTTTTATTTTTAGTATTCAAGAATGCTTTAACTTCTTCATGAGTTTGGCCTTTACTTTCTGTACAGACCATAAATAGTCCCAGAAAAATTGCACCCATTGCTATAGATAAAATGGATAATTATCTCATTGTGTTTGTTTTTAAATTAAATAAATCAATAAAATTTATTTAAAATTGCCCAAGCCATTTCTATATCAGTCCTTTATCACCTTTCGATATATTAAAGGAAACTTCCAAAGCTCCAAAAATTAATTTAACTGTACTTGGTCTTGGTGTTACTTCTCCAGCTTCTATCCTCTGCAGAGTTCTAACACTAAGGTTACATTTTTCAACGAGGTCTTCTTGTGTAAGCCCCATAGCTTTTCTTAAATCAAGAATCTTTTTCCTAATTCAGGTTGTTGAATCATTTTTTGAATCTTTTAGGCAATTTTAAAATTTAACTTAAAAACAAACCACGACATTTATTTGAATTTTACCTGAAACTCGCATGACATTTACCTAACATTTATATAACAGGTATATTTTCAGGGTATTACAACCATTAAATATAAAAGATTTATAAAACACATGATAAAACTAATATTTTTTTCTTACACAAATTGTAAAGAGAACTGGCAAAAAAACAACTCTTTTGCAAACTTTGGCTTTAAAGTTGGTATGTAGTGATTTGGTAATGTGCTAACAAATAAAAATGGCAATATTATTATTTTATAGAATGGTCCAAAAACCAATCATATAATTCATCATTCTTATATGTGCTATCATGTGTTGCCCAATGACCTAAATTAGGATATCTGGTATATTTAACATCTTTATTGATTTTTACCAACATTTTGTAAATATCATCCGATTCTGTAACCGCATAAGTTTTATCTTGTTCCCCATGGAATAACCATACAAGCAAATTTGATATTTTGTCAATATCCTTTTTAATACTTGTTATATTGCTACTTCTTCCACAAACAGGTGCTATAGCTGCAAAAACATCAGGATATTTTTCAGCAATATACCAAGTACCTTCACTCCCTAAACTCATACCTGTCAAATAAACCTTATTTGTATCTATGCGATATTTTGCTTTTATCTCTTCAAATGTTTTTACAAAGTGTACCGGGTCGTGCTTTTTTTTCTTATTAAGTTTCTGTTCATTTTACTGCCTTGGTGCGTTGGCTTGTTAGCTCTTTTGCTTTTTTGCCAGGTTAAGTGCGAAAGAAAAAAATGCAAATATGCTACCAAGGACGTGATTGACAATACCTTTCAACTCATTAAAACTTATACTTTACAACCATCATTAACTCCTCCAATTTCAACTTATCAGCATCTGAAACTGCTACTGTGAATTGGGTTTCCAATTCAATATCAGAATTAATTCCATTGCAGAGTTGCAACTCATCCACACGGGCAAGATTTGTTGCCGCACTATCTACATTGATTGTGAATACTGCAGGGTTGTCCTTAACTTTAGCTACGAACATTACACTTTCAATCTCAGCAGTATTAAAGGTTTGTGCCATATAGGGCAATCTTGATTTATCCAATGTCAAATCTATTGCACCATTCTTTTTAAAGAGATGCCATTCATTGGGTAAATCATGTTTCATGTTAATTGCCACATGTAATCCATTTTGATTAAAATGTTTCAACCCTTGTTTAATTCCTTCGAGCTGATTCTTAAGGGCTGTATTCGCTGCTGTTTTTAAACCTGAACCCCCTTCCCTTGCGATGTATTTGACATGAACAATAACATCTGAAATTGTATCGTAATCAAACTGCCTAACCTCAGTTGGTAGCTCTAATCTCCAACTGCTTATGGCTCCTGTATTTTCAAAAGGTAGATAGCGTTCATCCCTGAAATTGAGTTCAAAAATACCGCTGTCGTTCTGGGAGTTACTTGTTGCAATAGATTGTATAGCCCCTACATTGTAAATAAAACGTTCATCATTACCCTGATCTTCAGCATAGCCTGTTCCCGCTATATTATCAGGATTTATATTTTTCCTATACCTATTATTTACCAATGAAAGTTTTGCACTTACAGAGGTATATGGACCGGCTATACATGGTAAGCTAACACTAACTGATTTTAACCTCCTGAAAAACTGACCTGGATAATCCATATCATATAACACTTCCGGTATTTCAAAATCACAAACACCTGATGCTCTGAGTCTAACCAATGCCAACGGATCAAGTTGTGCTAAAGAAACATGTTTAGTTATTTCATATTCCCGTTTATTTTTATCCATATAACTGGTTTCCATGCGTTTAATATCATGAATTAAAGCATCTGCACTTTGCAGGCCTTTTTTCATGCTATCCCAATAGCCATATGAAATAAATGAATCATCATTTCCCAATTCAAAACGATAACAACGTTCTGCTTTCTTCGCAAAATCATGTGCTAATTGATATGATTTAAAATAAATCCCACTGATCTGCCCGATCATCCAATCGTACAGTTCCTTATTGGTGAATTTTGAACGCATGAAATCATCTGTTTTCTTAGCATTTTCAATTTGGAGTTCGTGGTTTTTTAAATCGGTCTCAGATATTTCCTTGCGTATTTCTGCGGCAGCAATTTGCTTGTCAATTGAAGCTAATTCTTTATTGGCAAGGCGTTCCTGAAGTTTCCAGTCGTCCCAGCGTCTATCTTGCCCTCCTGTTATTGATGCACAACTTGCTTCATAGGAAGCTAATGAACTAAAAATGTCTAGGACTTCTCCTGCCGACCGAGCAGCTTGCATAAAATTTATTCCACCATATTTTGCATAAGCCACTGGACTTCCTCCAAACCCTGAGCCTCCTATGTGATAGTCTCCAACGAGTGCCATTACTCCAGCAAGTGCATTACTACTTTGCGCTAATAATTGCCAGTTTTTCGAATCGCCAAGTTTATCCAAATTCAATTGCTCCTTTGCAATTATTTTTTCAATTTTCGAATAATACATCTGCCTTTCCTCAGTAACTTTCCTGGTTCTTTTCAAAACCTCAATCTGTTCTTTCGCCTCATCGATTTGAAGTTCTTTAATATCTTTAACGGCATTGAGCACTTTCAATTCCAATTCACTTCTGAGGAGTGACATCGACTCGGCATCCTTTTTCTCCAATGCCTGTAATAATGAGTTTCCTAATCCTCTTACTTCCTGAGCAAGTTCTGTAGCTTTTTGTGATAATATATTAAATCGATAATAAGGAGTTGGTGCATTTAATCCTGCAATTACTGACGATAAATCCAAGCCAGAAGCCGCAGCACGTACCAACATACCCGGATCTATAGGCGGTGCAAATAATGCTAAACTTCTCTCTACCCCATCATTATTCTGGCAATGCCTGATTTTGAAAAGTCGGTCTGCAACCCTGTCCCAATATTCAAACATTTTGTCGTTTGATGGAATGCAGAAATAAAGCATAGAAAGTGTTACTGGAGATGGAGGTAATTCATTGCCACCTTCGGGTAACACGGAAAGATCAGGCAGAATATTTTCCAATTCGATTAGAGCATTCCCAAAACTATCTAATTTGGCTTCTATTTGATTATAGGTTTCATAAGGTTGCTTGACAGCAGAAGGAATAATTCTTGGCCTAGGCCCTAGTAATTTATCTGCGAGAATATACATCTGTGTGGCCTGTGCTATGGATTCCATTGTGTCTTGCCTGAACAAATAATCTCCCCATTCAGTAAGGTTATCAATATATTTCATCAATAAAGCTTTCTGATAAGCAACAGGTCGGAACCGCATCACCACATCTGGGCGGAATGGCTTATTTCTCCATTCTGATATTGCAAATTCTAATTCCCTTATGGCCGGATCTGAAGATGCCCCTGTTGGAACATTTGGATGAGAAGAATCAGAAACTCCATACATTAACGTATCAATTCTTTGAATGATGTAATCTGTTTCCTGATTTAAATAAAACGGCTTGGTAACCCAATATTTTTGCACACCATTTCCAGACAAAGCACCTGTTGGATTGAACATATAGTGAAACCAAGTCATAGCTTCTTCAAAACGCTGGTTTTTAGTAAGACTGCCAGCGATATGGAGAGGCACTCTGAAAAATAAATCCCAGTTGTAAGTACTGTAACTTCCATCACTTTCAAAGTCAATATTTTCTATTGGATAACTTAATGTTTTTGTACCATCTGGATTTTTTATAAAGGTTTGTGGAACAATTTGCGGATTTGGATTAAAATGGGATTTAAAATCAAAATTCGTTTTCTGTAATTGTGTTTCCCGCTTCATTAATGCGGGTATGCCATCTTTGTACAATACACTTCTCAATGCACATACCAATGGATGGTACATATTTTTGAATTGCTCTCCATATTTTAATGGCTCCTCTTTAATCAATGCTTTCAGGAATTCATCAACTTTTGAGTCCCCGCTTACCCCAATTAATAGATTAAGAAGTACATCCAGGTCTGCATACTTATTAAGTTCTTTCAATATGTTTTGAAAATCCGTATCAATCAAAATACCCTTAACAGCAGTTTGAATATCAGCGGGCGGATTTGAATGAAATTCAAAAGAGATTTTCTTAAACCAATTAGTAATATCATCCAAAAGCTGAAATGCATCGGAGGCAGTTCTTTTTTCGGAGTCGTTTAACGTGAAGGTTTCTACAAATTCACCACTATCCACTACCTTTTTGTAGAATCCTGGAATGATTACATAGGCATGGTAACTATCTTCTTCAAAATATGGTAGTAATGTTCCAAAAGGAATTTTGAACTGATTGCGTCTATCTTTGGTTTTACTAGCATTAATAATCAACTGAAGGAATTGAAAAATCAATGCAATCAAATCAATGCCAGTGAATTGATGAGGAAATGATATCCTGAATTTGCCAGGAGTTTTATCTAATATTTCATAGTAATCAAATGGAGATATTCCATTTCTAACTGATAAATCATCTGGTTGTAAGTAAGTAATTTCATTATACCGTTGTGTTTTAAGTTCTGCTTGCTTGAAATCTGGTAATAAGTCAGGAAAAGGTTTGGCTCCTTCAAATACCAATTCCGGATAACCTTTACATCCAGTTATGTCAAATACACCTCTTTTGTAATGATAATCGTTATCCTTATAACCACTGCTAAATAGCCAAATCTGATCCATGGATTGGAAGTACCGAAGGTTGAATTGTTCTCTTCTTAATGAGTTGTAAGGATAGGCTTCATAGGAGTTCTTTGGTGTTGAAACACTCTCATTTGACACTTTTTTAGGTTGCCATTTCTTATTGGTGTACTCACTAATAGCCAATTGAATTTTTAATTTTTTCCTTGGCTTATCTACCGGCTGCTCGTTTGGTTTACTTTGATCAGGTAATTTAGAACCTTGGTTGGGATCAGCTTCCTCACTAAACATCGGCCAAGCCAGATGCAGCCTGCTGTTACGCATAAAAGCCAGCAAATGGTCTCCGGTAATATCCAATTCCACTTTTTCCCATGGGGTCCAGTAGCGCTCACTTTCAAAACGCCTGTGGTAATATATGGCCGGATCCCCACCTTTAGTACGTGCAAATACATGCATTTTTCTTGTAGGTACGTCATACCAGGTCGCCATTACTTCCAGAAATGCAATATTATCGAGCTTCTCTAAATATCTTTTTAGTGCTTCCTCAGCGGTATCATTGGTGAGTTCATTTTGCTGTATTTCATTGATGAATTCACTTAACAGATAAGTTTTGTCATCGGTCAGAGTCACATCATACCAATTCTCCGGGTACAGAAATACTTTACGGTTGGCTTCCCAAGCCCGGTAGGTTTTCATCCATTTCCATTGGTTCCAGTTGGGGTCTTTATCTACATCGGCAATAGCATCTGGTTCCAGACCCAATAAGCAACGTTGAACAAAAAGCTGTATGCTATTATGTGCCAAAACAATTCTGGATGAAGGCATACAGGATTCCATTTCTACATCTACCAAAAAATATTCATACAAATCATTTTCGCCTTTTATATCGGAATTTGTTGCCAACAAATAAGCCACTAAAGCATCCCGTTTTTGGGGACGAATAACATCCATGATTTCCTTTAGGGTGCTTAACCAGGTATCTTCATCATATCGGGATTTTAGGGTTGCCCGTAAATCTTCAACCTCTGCTGTCGTAAGTACAGGCTTAATGTATGTTGTAATTTGTGATACGCTTGCTCCTAATTTTCTTGCAAATTCTGCACAATCAAATAGCCGCTTCCAATTCTCAGGATCCTTATAGTTGTTAATATTAAAAGCAGCAAATAAATGGGCATCAATAGCATCCAGATCCTCTTTTTCATAACCTGTCAACAGGGCCAACTTAAGCAGGAATTCTGCTCTGTTTGCTCCGGAACTCTGCAATATAATTTCAGCAATGGTTAAGAAACTAATGGGCTTCTCTGCATCTAATGGGTTTGTAACAGGTGTAAGTTGTTTTGAATAAGTAACCATTTTGAAAAACGCAACATACCTGGCAAAGTCTATTGCCGTTTGTCCCGTCTCGTATGGAATACTATCAAATTCAAACCAATCTAAAGCTGGATTATTTTTAAAGTACCACTCAACATCTGTATTTCTTAAGTTGAAAGCATTCAACATTGCCAACATTTTATGCAATAGCTTAAGAGCCGCATATTGCTTTGCGTAATTTGCCGGAGTAATTGGACTGTCAAAGTTGTCTGATAGTAAATCTGAAATTGAATCCGTTCCGGGAACCGGTTGTTTTAGTTTGCTATATTTTACCACTATTCCGGCTAATACTAAATCTGCCTTGAATACAGTTGATATGGTCTGCTCCAAAAAAATTTTCTTATTTGTTGCTATTTGGAAATCGGCAATGGAATCCAAAAATGCCTGAATCAAATCCAATTTCTCACTACTTGAATCAGCATTTGGAGTCAATGCATCTAAAGCATCAATTGCAGCGTTGATATTAGTTCGCCTTATTCCTTTATTAAACTTATCGTCAATGAAGGTTTTAGCTCCAGCTGCATTGGTTACATCCCTCCAGTCTTTTGCAAGGAATTTTATGATTGTCTTTACATCTTCTTCCGTAATCTGGCTTATGCTTCCGTCATCTTGTATCTTACCCTGTAGGCCTGATACTACACCAATTAATATTTCCTTCTGTTCTTCCGCTGTAAGCTTGTCATCAAATTTCGAAAGCTGCTCTTCATTTATATTTTTGTATTCCTCTTTGAGTTTATTTAATACTTCCTCAATTTTCTCAACCTTAATTTCTCTATCTTGAAAGAAGATATTGTTCTCATGGTTTAAAATAAATTTTACCTCTGTAGCATTTAATGGCGACTTTTTAAAGCCCTCAACGATTTCAATAAAATCTAATACCTGATCAGGTCCTGCTGAGATATCAATTCCACTGAATTTTTGAATTATGACAAACTCTTCTGCTTTTAGTTTTAGTTTTTTGATCAGCCTTGAAACGGTAAAAAGAAAACTCAGGTTTGAAAAAGTCAGATTTTCATCTGGAAGTAAAGGGGTTATGAACTCCAGATGCTTTTGCTTCATTTGCAGGCAGGTAGTGATGTAACCTAAGTAGGGATTTAATAATTGGGAACCATCCACCTTTTCCGGAACCAGCCTTTCATCTACCAGGCCATTTTTAGCTGTATTGAGAAATACCTGATGATATAGAGGTTTGAGACCGTTTTTCTCCTCTTCAAACAAAACGATATGAGGAATTTCGCCAAAGAACCCAACCAATTCCTCGATTTTGACACCTGTCTTTTCAGAAATTTCTTTCAATTGGGCCGCTTTAACCAGGCAGGGATCATCCAGTTTTCCTGCTCCGAGTTTTGCTTGTGAAATGATTTCATCTAACACCTCATACTTCCATCCTGTTTTCTTCTGTAAGCGAAGAAAGCGATGTATTCGGTCTAGTGCATCCAAATCTAAATTGGCAATTTCTTTCTGCTCAGTATCGAAGGATAAATCATTGTGTTTGATAAACAGGTTTCCATTTTTGTCAATGAACTTGAGATTCAATAATAAATATAACTCTTTGTAGGTAATCCCTGTTCTATCCAAGAAGTGATCAACAATTTTTAAATAGGCAACAACATCACCGGGAGCAAGTACATTCCAAAATGCTTGTTGTGCAGCATTGTCATTGGGGGCTGGAGTATTAGCAATTATATTTCTTTCTGCATCGATCAACCCTAATCTTTCAGCTGCAATGCTTTCATCAGTTGGTGTTGCAATACTTTGAAAGGTTTTCATTAAATCAGCTCTGTTTACATCAAACCTGGAGAAGTAGGCTTTTGCTTCTGTATGAGGTAAATCAAACGGGAGCTCAAAAACAAAGGCCTTGTTTCTAAGTTCATGGTATGCGTTTTCATTTACATATTCCGGTACGGCATTAAGCTCAGCTTCTGTTCCAAAAGTTTGACGTAAGCGATAAACTTTATAGTTG
This sequence comes from Marinilabiliaceae bacterium, assembly GCA_050290065.1. Classification (GTDB taxonomy): domain Bacteria; phylum Bacteroidota; class Bacteroidia; order Bacteroidales; family Marinilabiliaceae; genus Saccharicrinis. The sequence continues at coordinate 10,974 of JBNKGY010000027.1, read as the reverse complement.
TTTCCTCCTGTATTTTCAATTTTGCAAACAATTCCATTGTCTCTTAAGTAGTGGGGTTTGGTTGTTGAAGATTCAGTTTCAAAAATCAAAGCTTTGGCTGTTACTTTAAGACCAGCCGCAGTTAAAGCGTTCAGCAATCCGTTGGATATTTTGCCTTTTAATGAAACAGCGCCGTCTGAAAGATCGCCTGTGAAATTGATCCCTTGATCTGGTGCTATTGCTTCCTCTAAAATTTCACAAACCAGGTCGATGTATTTTACGGGTGTATTGGCGTTGGCACAACCGAGGTCGATTTCTCCCAGTTCAGGTCTTCTTGAAAATAAAACACCCTTGGCATTGTTGGCCTTAACCATCCGCTTATCTAAAAACTGAAACAATTCCACCAAATAAGCAGCCGGACTATACACCGAACGGCAATGCTCACACTCGCATGTATCAACCAGTTTAAAGAGCGATTTTAGATTAGGAAAATCTTTACTAACAGCTTCCATTTTTCTTGCAAGTGCGGTGGTTTCAAAGGATGCAATATCTGTTACACTCATGCTATCCTGCAGGTCACCAACCATGAGCATAGCTGCGGTATGTTTTGTTTCTGCCTTGCGGAAAATTTCTTTGGCTTCTTTGTCTTCAATGCCTGCTTTTGGTGCAACTTCTTTAATAAAACGGCTTTCGCCAATGGCAACTATACTTTGTGAGGAGTGGATTTTTTCTTCTCTTAAGGCCATTATTTTGCTGTAGTTGGGTACCAGTTTAAAAACCCGCTGCACTGATTTCAGTTCTTCAGTTATTGCTTCCTTGTCTTTCTTGGCAACCTTCTTTTCTTTTAGGAATAAATCCACATTGTGTTTCAACAAGTCAAAATCTTCATGTTTGTTGAAGAATGACACAATTTTATCCTGATTCTTCAGTACAGCATCTTCGCTCCTCTCCAGTTGGGCGGCAAATGCAAGGGTAGGAAATTCCTTTTCCATCTTCCTGACAATAGCTGAAGCATAGGTGCCTATGACCTGTTTGTCTTTTACATTCGGTTTTGCTGCGGTGATTTCCTTTACCCATTCTGCCTTGTTCAACTTGGCAAGTTTTCTTGCATCTTCAGGCTTTTTAATGCCTTTTGCTTTGGCAATTTGCGGAATAACTTCGTTGACAAATCCGAAGAGTTTTCCCAGTTCTATATTGGTCTTGACATCCTTTTCTTTACCCTTGGTTGCATAAAAGGTAGGATCGGTGACTTTGTCAAAAAAGAAATTCAGGTCATTCTTATTTTCTGTAAATAACTGTTGAATCTCCTGTAACATTCCTTCTTTGAAAAAATTAGTAAGCAGGTTAATGACTTTTTGAGGATGTTCATTTTTGTAATAGGCTGATGCTTTTTCTTTGTATTGACAAAGCATCTCTATATTGCGTTTAACATTTTTTGCTTCTGCCTGTGAAACGATATTTTCTTCCACAGCAGTTTTGATATCGGCTTCTATTTTTTTGCCATCAGTAAGCGTGGCTTCGTATAGTAGGGGTAGGTCTTCAACCCCGATACCAATAGAAAATCGGGAATTCAGGTTTTTGGCAAAATCATATTGCAGCAAGGTATTCTTGCGGAAAAGGGCATAAAAGAAAGCTGCTTCAATTTTTGAAAGATTTTGTAAACGGTGGGCAACAACCAAATGTTCAATCTTATCAGCAGGTACCTCCAGCTCTCTGGAAAGAAAAGTAACATCTCGGTGTTCGTCATTTTCCTGCAAATCGGCAATGGCAACTTTGCCGGCTAAGAAGGAAACTTCTTTCACCAGATAATCAAACTCTATCGCTTCCTTAGGCAAAGGCTCACGAATGATAATATTGATTTCTTCTCTTTCCGAAGCGTTAAATCGTACTTCGTCTATTGAAGATTTAAAGAGTTCTGTATTTTTTTCTTTTGTAAAAACCTTTACAGCAATATCGGCTTCTTTTCTACCTCTTCCGCTTAACTGCTCATGCGACCAGTGAAGTTCATACTTGCCTTCCCTGTTTGTGAAGGCGTCAGCCAGAGGCTGCCATTCCCGCATATCTATATCATAGATTTTTACTTTGAGGTTTGGTAATTGACGGCCATTTAAATCGGTAATTTTACCGAGAACGGTGTTAGCGTTTTGACTCTTAGTTGTTGTTGCCATGATAAATTCATTTTATTAGTTTATGGAATCATCCTCCAAGATTTTCGGACCTGAAATATTTGCATTTGTGCCTAGATTGGTAATACCATATAGTTCATTCCTGTATTCATGGAACGTTTGCCTAAAATTCTTTTCCGCTTCCTTTGGGAAATTATATGTAAATACAAAGGCTGTTTGATTAGCATTGTCAGAATTCTCTCTTTGCTCGTGATATTCATGCAGCCAAACCAGATAATGGCTGATCAGCGCTTCGGCATCTTCCAGTAAGTTTGAAGGAATCAGGTATGCCTTATGCAATAAGATGTTTAGTATCGTCTCATTACCATGCTTCAGCATCTCATTTTCGATAAACTTGCTCTTTGGCTTGTATAGTGTGAGGGCTTTGCCTGTTTTTACAAAGGACATATATAAGGGAGCCAGCAATTCCTCCAGCACTCTTTTCTTAAATTCATTTCCTTCTTTTTGTTCCTGAAGAATAAATTCAAGTCTTTTTAAGTATTCACCATTTCTATTTTCGAGTTTTGCTTCATGATCAGCCAACTCTTTCTTTAATCGCTGTTCCCGCTTAGAAAAAAGTATACCTACAAGCGTCCCAGCGATGCCTCCAGTGAGTATAATCTCAACTATTTTTGAAATTAATTCAGTTGTTGTCATTTGTATGTTTTTTTAGGTTTGGAAATGGACGAACGTTTGCATCGGGTACTTTGCCGAGAAAGATGTTTTGTTGCTTTTTAATTTCTGTTACCATGATGTTTTATTTGAATGATATTATATCCCATTTCCTCATCACAAGAACAATCCTCATACCCGTAGTTACAACCAAATGAATGAACGTTTCTGTTGTTTTTGCATCGTGACGATGCCGGACTCCATTGGAGATGATAATTCGGGATAATGCCTTTTTACTTGGGTTTAATTTTCATTTACATTAGAATTAAATACTTGATTCAATAGTATATATTTTTGATTCCTAAATGGAATCACTTATTCTAGTGAGGTTCAGATTTTATTTCAACTAAAATCTGCTAACATCAAACATTTTTATATCACGGTTGTAATCATTATCGTCATCATCAATTGGTCCAAACTTTTGTGACCTTCTAGGAGGTAAACATTCTGGGATAGGACACCCCTCTCCGTAATCTCCATATTTCGAATTTAATTCTTTATAAGTATCATATCTTATTTCATACACAATACTATCTGTCACATATTCACCAACTTCTCCTAATGCTTTTACATGTTCCACAACAGCATTAGCAGCTTTTCTTGCAGTGGTTTCTGCTGCATCTGTAACCATTCGCATTCCTGTTTCACCAATTATTCCTCCAAGAAGAGCACCAGCGGCCATTCCCCAAAAACCCAGGGCCTTTCCATATCTTGCGCCAATTGCAGCTCCAATTAGACGTCCCTCAATTGCAATAGCCTCTTTCGTTTGGTCAGTAAGATTCTCTTGTTTTGCCAGATCAGTATATATATCCCATAGCTCATAAGCAGAAAATGATAATGACAAAAGGCCACTAGGTGTAACAAATCCTGCTTGACCTGATTTTGGTCTATATGCTGGCTTCTTAGTTTTACTTCCTGGTTTTCTTATATACACGCTTGGTAAAGGTTTTCTTTTTATGCCAATTTTATTCGCAACGTCAAAACCACTTCTAGCCCATTCATGAATTATAGATTTGTCCACACCCGCTGCATGCCAAATTTTTTTAATTTTTTGAATTATCTCAATCATGTGAGCTGAATCTTTCACATAATCAATGTCTTGTAAGTATTTTGCGATTTGTGTATCTACTCTTTTATTCATCCCAGCAGTACCTTCAAGAGTTAATTCACCCAATGTTTCTGATAACTCTCGTGTCCACCCAGGAACCAATTTTAATTGAAAGGATTCAGGAAAAAAATGCATTTGGTGCACTTTTGGCCCCTTGCCTAGCCCGCGTTTTTTATACGGTTTTAATTTATCAGGTGATTGTCCATTTTTATCTGAATTTATTACTACTTGATTAAAAACATACTCATAAATATTTAGTCCACCTTCAATCCTTATCGGATCACAACTCAACCACCTTCCCAACCATGGCAAATAATATCTTGCGCTGTGATATTCCAATCCCGTTTCTTTATCACGCTCCATACCTGTGTAGCGGTAACGTTTTGCGGCTGATTTGATGGCATCATTTTTAGCTTGGTAGGCGGTGGTTCCGTAGGGATGGTATTCTTCGTAAGAAATTATTTTTGCGTTGGGTGTTCCATCCAGCTCCAAAGCAGCAGAGCCTAAATGGTTGTGCAATTGGTAACGTACCAATTGTTTTTCGGTGCCATCATCCACATTGTTTCTGGTTTCTACCATCACAAAACGATGCTCTTCATCCATCAGGCTAAGGCTAACTCTCTCCAATCCTGCATGTGTGCCGGCATATTTTTTATAAAGCTCATAACCGGAAATGTAAATACGTTCTTCTTTTTTGGTGGGTGTTCCGCCAGCATTAGTCTGATTTTCAGTAATCTTTCTAATACGTTGTCCACTGCCATCGTATTGGTAGTAGGTAATTATGGGTATGTTATCATCGGTACAATGTTGCCGGCTGGTCAAAAACACTTCTTCTTTAAAGTTCCAGCCTATTTTTTCGAGATGGGGCAGCTCTTCCAAATAGCCATGCTTGGCATGGTGCTGATATTTCGTATAATTGGCCGGGCTTGCAATGTCACCTACAAAGGTTCGCTTCAGACGGTTATTGGTGGTTTCATATTCATAGCCCCTTGTCCAGTTGCCACCCGTTGCCAGGTGTTTCATTTCCATGATGTTTCCTACAGCATCATATTGATAGCGTTGGGTATAATTTCGGATAGCCATGGGGTCACCCGGATTCATTTGATGCATAAAGGGCTTATCATTCCAGTTATCGCAGGTGCCAAAATTTAAAGCGGCATTGTTTTCCTTTCCGGTGGCTTCTACCAGGCGGTATAGGGCATCATAGGTATAAGTGCACAGAGAAGAAACCGCACTGTTCTTAAAAAATTCAACCGGAGCAATCTTATCTTCTATATGGGTGATGTTTCCAACGGGGTCGTAGGTGTAATACCAATCCTGCAGTTGGTCGCCATTTAGCCGTTTACTTTCCAATCTTTTTAGGCGGAAGGTTTCTTTGTCGTAATAGAATTTGGTGTTTACATCATTGCCGTAAATGATTTTATTGCGCTGTCCTTTTTCGTTGTAGTCTATGTTTTTGATGTAAATGGAAGGATTGACGGCACCAGGATGTAACACATTTTCCCCGGCTAACAAACCAGCTTCGTTATAGGAAGGTGTAATGATGCTGCCATCGGGTGCTGTTTGCTCAGTGATTCTTCCTAATGCATCGGTCTTTGTGGTGAACGTAAAACCTGTACCCGGTTCTAAATCAGATACCAGATTGATATCTATCCAGTTGGCAACTTCCTTATATTTTTTAAACAACTTCTGGGTAGTGGCTAAAGGTTGTCCTTTAAAATCATAATCAGGAGTATCAATCAAGCCACCCGTATCATAATGTTTTATGACCTGCCCTAAAATATTTCTCGCTTGCAAAGCAGCCTCATTGAAACGATTTGCATCCGTTCTGATTCCAGTCAAAAGACTTTCTCCATAAAAGACCCTGTCAAAAATATGGTCGAGAGGAGTATTTCCATCTCCTCCGATTACTTTACTATAAGTCGGTCTTTGAGCAATATCATAGAAATACTGAAACTCATGGTTTCTTTCATCCCAGGTGCGGAGCGGATCGCTGAGGATATTGGTGAGCAACCACCGCTGTCCGGCATCCATGCTGTTTTGATATACTTTATTGCCGAGCCTATCATACTTGTATTGCATGACGGTATTGCCACGGGCATCGGTTACAGAGCGGAGATTTCCTTCCGAATCTAAATACACCTGGGTCATATAAAACTCATCGGCATCTGTGGTGATGTTTTTATTGTGGTCAATGGATAATACAGGTCTGCCGAGTGTATCAAAGTGTAAAACATTTGGAGTATTAGCATGTTTGGCAGCTTTGTCAGCAGCTATTTTTTCTCTTCCTGGATCTTTCCCTTCCAGTAATAATTTAGCATCAATGAGGTGATGGGTTCGGTTGTCATACCATGAAGATTCTAGAATGGTATCATTGGCATCATATACGGTTTGCTTCCAGGAATTAAATTCCACTTTGGAGAAAGTGCCATCGGGCATTTCAGTTTTAATCAATCGGCCGGCAGCATCATAAAACATTTTGGGTGTTACACCAGTTTCCACCAATTCTTTATAATTCTCATATTTCCAAGTCGCTGAAAAGTAGGGCTCATATTGTTTAACAGCATTGCCTTTGTTGTTTTTGATGGTGCGGCCATTGCCAATCCAACGAAGTTGTTTTGGATTGAAAGAAGCTGTATTTATTTCAGTAACTAAAATTGAACCATCAGGATTTACAGAAACTTGTTTGGCTTTGCCTGGTTCTGCCTGCACTTTTTCCATCACTACTTCTCCAATACCGTTGGAGTATTCAAAGGCTATTTGAACCGGTGAGTTGACCAACTGCTGAAAATGTTGTTCTCGTGTAATCGCAACTACCACGGCTGGTTTACCTGATGTGGTGTAGGCATCGAAATCATATACAAATCTTGTGGAGGCACGGCTCAACAAGTTTTTTCCAATATTGGTGAGTTGAACGGAGTCCGGAGCCTGGAAAAAGTTAAGAACGGATGCTGATTCTGTTGCATCCGTTATTTCAGTAAGCCCCGTCAGTTCATCTGCTTCATTGCCCTTGCCCATAATGGCAATCGCTTTTACCAGGCCTAATTCATCACTTATAGCTTCCGATAAGTTACCATTTATATCTTTCATCCGTTGAGAAGAAAGTGTACGAAAATTAAAACTTACCACTCCTGATATATTACCTAAAGCATCTTCGGTTTCTTCGATAAAAAAGAAATATGTACTGTAGTATTTTACTTTGGTGATCGCTCCATTGGGATCTGTAAAAGAAATAGGTGTATAAAAACGATTTTGAGCATCAACTTGATTTTCTGCTACCGTTTTAAATTGTGTAGTTCCTGAACGAATCCACCAATTGTTATCGCCTTCGCTGTTGGTAAATTTACCTTCCGTTAAAAGTGCTGCATTTACTTTTATCCCAAAAATATCGGTAACCAATTCCGGAGTATAGGCCAGTTGATAACTTTCAAAAGGAAGAGCCAAAGATTCCAGTTGATGTAAAGCCAATGCTCCCGTTAAATTATTTCGGTAATAGGTGGATCGTACAGTTTCAATCAATCTTTTTTGAGCTTTTCCCGGAACTAATACTTTGTTTAATTCATGATAAAAAGCGATATCTGAATTTTCATTTGCAAGAATATCTATAAAATCGCCAACTGCGTAATATGTACTTGATTTTTCGACTCCCTTTAATTCAAATGTTTTAACTTCAGACGGCAAGCGTAAACGATGAATATTTTCACCGAAAACATCATTGGTAAATTGGTTTTGGGTATAAATAATAACCGCTTTGTTTTGTTCTTGCTGAGTCTTGGTTGGCAGCGAGCCATCAGGATTCAATCTTGGATAGACTACCGCAGCAGATTCCAATACATTGCCATATTCATCTAATTTGATATTCAGGTTATGAGCGATTCTCGGGTCTTCGGAATTGCGTTCATAATTATAGGTAATAGCTTCACTTTCCTTCACTACAAACACGGCGTACTTGTTAATGCCCTTTGGTTGTAATAGTTCAATAACACAATTGTGGGTAGCCACCGAAAAGGGAGTGAATTCCTTTTTACGAGCTTCTTCTGAGTTTCCAAACTTGATGGCATCTTTGGCAAATGTCTCTGATCGTAATGCCATTCCCTTGCAGGCCCGATAGGCTTCCCGCCATTCATCTGTCGTAAGTTGATTAAGTATGCTTGCATCCATTCCTTCCGGAACGGTGAGGCGAGCATCAGGCAATGTGACTTCAGGGTGCGTTACTGCCCCGAATTCTCTTTCATATTCGTGATACCAATAATCCTCCTCAAATTGATTGAGGATCTTTTCATTGCGCAAAAATGCTCCGGTATGATGCCATGATTTGGATACTACAGGTTCTTGATGCAGGTCTGCTTCTGTAATGTTAGTGGCATCTTGTTTTACCCAATGTTCGAAAGTTTCAGTGTCTGTTTGCTCGACCATTCCAAATCCACGGAACTCTCTTTCAGCATGATCATAATAGCCATGATGATACTTGTATTCACTAATAAATTTATAGCCCGATATCTTGTCTTCAGTAGTTGTTTTTGAAACACAATGAACCGGAAAATGTAATTTGGTTATCCAGGGTTTTCCGTCTAGTTTGTCTTGAATATAGAATTTGGTAGAAGGGGTATATTCTAATGATACTTCTTTGCCCAGATTGTTTTTATAGGAAACCATGATATGAGGCTTCTTGCTGTTCATCAGGTCGATGTATTTTAGAGGAGTTTTGGCATCTTTTGATAATGGACTTGACCAGACTATACATGCGACTCCGTTCCCTAATAAATCCGTAACTGTTGTTCTGGATTGATCATGTATTTCGGGGAAAGGCTCTATTTCAAAAGGAGTGGTACTAAATCGGTTTCCGCTTAGGTTTTTCCAGCAGGTGAACTTGTTATTACCGAGATAGATAATATCTGAAGTGCCGGAACCATCAATATCCGTTAACCTTAAAAAGGCAGGGTTAAAAGCATCCGGATGATCAAAAACTGGTGCATTGTCTAAAGCTACTTTGGCTCCGAATTTTCCATATCCAAGGTTTGGCCAATAGCAGACTTCGCTATTGCGGATTCTTAAAATATCTGTCATCCCATCGCCTGACATATCAGCGAGATAAATAGTTTGTTTTGTATCGGCAAACACCATATGCGGTCCTTCTTCTTCGTCGAATGGTTTTGGCGTTTTTTGAGCTGAGGCATACCCGTTCCTTCCTTCGGAGGCATACCAAATAAAAACAATATCTTCTGAAATCACTACTTCCGGTTTACCGTCACCATTCAGATCGAGCATCCTGGTGTTGGGATCACCAAAATCTATATTGGGTATTTCTTTAAAAGATTTTAGGCCATGCCATACATTATCATCATCCAATTCGAAATAGCCTTTGGGTTCAGCACCATAACTGACCAATTGCTTGCCACCATCAGCATCTAGGTCGGCAAGCTGTAAATGACCACCAAGTCCGGCAAAAGAAGGCTTGGGAGAAACCAATTTAGTCTGTTCGAACATAAGCTTGGGATCATTTTTATCACTCCATACCCCCAGGTTGTGCTTATAATACCAGCCATTTGCCTGTTCTGATAATATTCCCGAAAGCCCTTCATTATAAAGATCGACAAACTGATAAGGTGCTTGCTCGATTCCTGTTGGAGCATGAACCAATGCTTCCGGTGAAGCGGTTTTTACATCACTGTTCCACTCATGTTTTTGGTATTTAAACTCCATTGGAGGAAGTTTTTTATAGGAATATGATCCATCGGCTTTCTTGATATAGCCATAAGAAGTTATCTTTTTTAAGAAAGTAAAATCCTGCTCGGTGGAAGTGTCGTATTCAAAGTTTACAGAACGTACAAGACCATCGTATTCACTAGCTTCTTTAAAATGGTGATACAAAAGCACTCTTTTGCATAGCCTGGAAGTTCGAATTTCAAAACCTGCTTTGTAGTCTGAAAAGGCATCCGGTCTGAAATCCCATGCGTTTAACTGGTCTACAGGTTGAGTATCATAATCCGTTGTTCCATAATCAAATACTGTTTTAAATAAATAATCTGCCTCATTTGGGAAAGCATCACCAAATTGCATGTATGGTGTTTTATTGCCATACAGAATCTTTTCAAGATATAGGTTAGTATAGGTGATGTTTCCGGCCTTTAACCGGTTTCGGTTGTGAAGCAATGATTCATCAAAACCAACTTCATCTTCCTTTTTATAAATGTATCGTGAACAGTTTCCTTTATCATCAAAAACAAACTCTGGGAGCCACTCATATGTTTTAGAAGGGTCAACCGGATTTGAAATAATAGAATTGCCTGTCCATCCCAAAAGAGTAGTAGTATTTTCTTTAGTGATTACACGCCATTTGATTATTCCTGTTGCTTTTTCAGTCCATCGTTCGATGCGGGCAAATAATCCCTCTATGCGGGGTTTATAATTTCTGATTGTAAACAATCCATCTGCAGACCCTCTCTCATTAATGACATATTCATCATCAGCATCTAATTGAAAACTGCCATCAGGATTTTTTTTAAACTCAGGAACTAAGTCTTCTGCTTCAGAAAACAAGAACGTATCAGAATCAATGGCATCGAGATATTGGGGCAACCCTTTGTCCGTTTTACGTTTAAGTGACCTAAGGCTTAAATTCCAGCCCAAGCCAAAAACACCATTGCCAGAACCCGAATTATAGGAAAGCCCTAGTTTGGGCGAAGCTCCTCTTGCAACAGAAAAAGGAAGGGGTATTGAAAAAGCAGAAGTGCCATTTACAGCATTCACAGAAAACTTTTCATCGATGCCTTTAATTGCACCACCTCCTTTAGGCAAAGAAATAGAAGGAATTTCTATCGCATTCGATTTGGTTTTTCCTCCATCCGTTTTAAGGAAGTTTAAAGAGGTCTTATTTTGTGATTGCTCTTTCATTCCATGTATTCTTTAGCGATGGGGCAAAATCAAATGTGCTGCAACTGTGCTGGCTTGCAAGCTCTTTTGATTTTGCTGAAGCGATGGCTTCTCTGTTCACATGCTGTCTTTCATTAATAGAGCTACTGTCGTTTGTTAGCATGACCGGTAACGACT
>JBNKGY010000026.1:28121-28543 GCA_050290065.1 Marinilabiliaceae bacterium | reverse complement strand
ATGTTTCCTCCATTAAATCAAGTTTACCTAAATCAGAATATGCATCTGCAATATAATAAGTAGCTGCATCTTTTTTGTATCCCAATTCTTTTGATTGTAAATAATACTTTAGAGCTTTTTCAACTTTTTTAGACTTACGTGCACAAGTTGCTGCATTATAAATCATAGCTGCATCCATTTCTTCTGCGTCATCCCATGCTGCAACAGCTGCTTCATATGATGCCAATGCTTTTTTGTAATCCTTAGCTTTAAGAGCTGCATTTCCTTCATTTTTAAATTCTGCAGCACTCTTCTCCTCTTGTGCAATGGTAGTTCCTAAAACACTAAATAACAATAATGTTGCTGTTAAAATGTACTTCATAATTTTTTTTTTGATTTATTTATATGAATTTCCTTTAATTTTAAGATTCGTAAAAATAACT
>JBNKGY010000026.1:0-28111 GCA_050290065.1 Marinilabiliaceae bacterium | reverse complement strand
TTTCAAATTTTGGAATGTGACTAAAATTCACTATTTTTTAAAAAAATCTTAATAATTGTAAAGATTTTCATTTAAACTATACAAAAACTATACCCTACTTCAATAAAAACGACTTCAATTCATGTAAGGTAGATTTCATACCGATACTTTTTCTTTCACCTTTCATGAATTCATTTAATCGAGAAGGGACATCTATCTTTTTTCCAATTACAGGTTCAACAACTTCTGGAAATTTAGCTGGATGAGCTGTTTCAAGAAACAATCCTGTTTCATTTTCGCTCAACCCTTTTTCTAACGCCAGATATCCAGTAGCCCCATGAGGATCCAATATATAATTGAATTGTTTATTTACCTTTTTTAATGCTGTTCTAATATCTTCATCTGTAAATGAAAATGCGTCCATCTTTTCCTTCACCAACTCATGTTTAGAGTGGTATAAATCAAGAATTCGAACAAAGTTACTTGGATTACCAACATCCATTGCATTCGCAATTGTAGCTTTTGAAGGCAATGGAACATATTCCCCGGTTTCCAAATAACTGGGAACAATATCATTTATATTTGTAGCGGCAATAAATCTTTTAACAGGCAATCCCATTGTTTGAGCAATTAATCCTGCAGTTAAATTTCCAAAATTACCACTTGGAACACAATATACTACATCATCTTTTACACTTTGTTTCTTTAACTGAGCATATCCATGATGATAATAAATGGATTGTGGTAATAAACGCGCAAGATTTATTGAATTTGCTGATGTTAGTACCAATTTTTCATTTAATTCCTTATCTAAAAAGGCTTCTTTAACCATTCTTTGACAATCATCAAAAGTTCCATCAACTTCAATGGATGTGATATTTTCTCCTAATGTAGTAAATTGCTTTTCCTGTACCTCACTCACTAATCCCTTGGGATATAATACAAATACATTAATACCTGGAACCTTATAAAATCCATTGGCTACCGCACTACCAGTATCTCCTGATGTTGCCACAAGAATATTAATATCTTTTTCCTGACTGCTGACAAAATGTGAAAGAATACGAGCCATAAAACGAGCTCCAATATCTTTAAATGCCAGAGTTGGCCCATGAAATAACTCAAGTGCATGGATTTTTCCTTGCACTTGTACAGTTGGTATATCAAAATTTAAGGCATCATCTACTAGATTCTTAAATTTTTCTTCTGGTATATCTGGACAAAAGAAAGGCTTTAAGACCTCAAATCCGATCTCTTGTAAGGTCTTATTTTCTATATCCTCAAAAAATGCAGATGGTAATTCAGGTATATATTCTGGCATAAATAATCCATTATCGGCTGCCAATCCTTTTAACACTGCTTCTTTTAATCCAACCTTAATTGAAGGTGAATTTGTACTATAAAATTTCATGAGTTTTTATTTTCATTCATTGATTAATAATACAAAACCTTAAATTCATTTTCTCTAATTTAACGTTGTTGTATAGACAATAAGCTTATTGCAGCAGAGTTTTCATAAATTCAGGGCCATATAACACTCCAAATCGACCATTTTTAGCCGCTTCTTCGTTATATTCTGAAACATCATCAGGTGCTAATCCTGGTTTTTTAATGAAAAAAGGAACAGTATCTCTTGTATGGGTTCTTAAAGCACATGGAGTTGGGTGATCAGGAAGCAAAGCGATAGTTACTGGTTCATCCATCTTGTTCACTTCTTCAATTACGTATTTCACCACTCTCTCGTCAAGATACTCTATCGTTTTTGTTTTTAATTTAAAATCTCCTTCATGTCCAGCTTCATCACTTGCTTCTATATGAAGAAAAACATACTGATTTTCCTTTAACGCCTTAATAGCAGCTTCTGCTTTTCCTTCATAATTGGTATCATAAAGACCGGTTGAACCCGGTACATGAATTGCTTTTAATCCTGCATAAGCACCTAGTCCGTATATCAAGTCAACAGCAGAAATAACAGCTCCGGATTCAATTCCGTATAGATCTTTCATTGTAGGCATGTCAGGAGTATTTCCGGCAGACCAGGGCCATATCATATCAGCAGCCGGTTTACCAGCTTCTCTCCTCCTTACATTAACAGGATGATCCTTTAAAAGCTCTTTAGATTTTAACATTAAATCAACAACGATATCTATTGTCTCTTGTGCATTATCATCTTTAGCTGTAGGTAGAAACTCTTTAAAGTCTTTTCCAGGAATATCATGAGGTGGAACACAATTAATTTTATCACTTCCTCCATTTAGTACCATCAAATGTCTATAGCTAACTCCAGGATGGAAGTTAACCATTTTTGATCCTAATTTTTCCTGAAGATACTCCATAATTTCTTTTGCCTCCTCAGTAGAAATATGACCAGCAGAGTGATTTAATATCTTCTCATCTTCAATGGAAATAAGATTGCACCTAAATACCAAATCGGTTAAAGATGTTTTTACACCCATAGATGCTGCTTCAAGTACGCCTCTGCCTCTATAATATTTTTCAGCATCATATCCCATAACCATCATATTTGCCACCTCACTGCCTGGATGTAAAGATGGAGGTACGGTATCTAACAAACCAGATACTCCGTCCTTACATAAACTATCAATATATGGTGTTTTTGCGGCCATTAAAGGAGTTTTGTTTCCTAATTCCTTTATTGGTTCATCCGATGCCCCATCAGCTAATATTACTAAATACTTCATGCTTTTTCTTTTTTAAATCAGATAATAATAAATTTACTTATTTGCCACCTTAATAATATCAGCAAATACACCAGCTGCAGTAACATCTGCTCCCGCACCATATCCTTTAATTTGCATAGGATGTTCCTTATAATGTTCTGAATTTATCAGGATTATATTATTACTTCCTTCTAAATCATAAAATGGATGAGTACCATCTATTTCAATAAAACCTACTGTGGCTTTTCCATTTTCAAGTTTAGCTCCATATCTAAGTATTTTCCCTTGCTTAGCTAATTCTTTTCTTTGTGATTCATAAGTTGAGTCATAATCTTTAATTTTCACCATAAACTCATCCAATGATTTACAATCCAGATATTCCTGAGGAACAAAAGGAACAACAGAAATATCACTTTGCTCCATTTCATATCCAGACTCTCTTGCTAAAATCAAAATTTTACGAACAACATCTGTTCCACTCAAATCAATTCTTGGGTCAGGTTCACTATAACCTTTTTCTTTGGCTTCTTGAATTACATCTGATAATTTATGATTTTCAGATACTGTATTTACAATATAATTTAGAGTCCCTGATAGTACTGCCTCCAACTTAAGGATTTTATCACCACTCATAACCAAATTATTGAGAGGGGCAATAATCGGTAATCCAGCTCCAACATTGGTTTCAAACAAAAATTTGACTCCTTTATTTAAAGCAGTGGATTTAAGTTTTTGATAGGATGAATAGGCTGAAGAGCTTGCAATCTTATTTGCTGTTACTACTGATACATTAGAATCTAATACATCCTGATATAACTCAGCAATACTGGCATTGGCTGTACAATCGACCATTACACTATTGGCAAGGTTATATTCCGAAATTCGTTGTTTAAAAACATTCAGATTGGTAGTCTCTCCTTCTGTCATCATATCTACCAAAATACCCTGTGTACGAATCCCTTGTGGATTAAATAACATTTTTCTGCTATTGGCAATACCTGCAATCCTTATTTTAAGTTTATTCTCTTCAAATAATTTATCGGCCTGATTATTAATTTTCTCAATTAACATTTTACCTACTGTACCTGTACCAATCAAATAAAGATTAACAACCGAGAACTGAGATAGGAAAAATGCTTCGTGAACTGTATTCAATCCTTTCTTTAAATCATTTTCTTTAATTACAAAAGAAATATTTAGCTCAGAAGCACCTTGTGCAATGGCAAATATATTAATACCATTACGCCCCATACTATTGAATAATTTCCCTGAAATTCCAGTAGTATGCTTCATATTTTCTCCAACAATGGCGATAACAGCCATTTTGTCCTCCAAAGCTACATTGTTGATCTGATTTAAGGCAATTTCTGTTTTAAATTCTTTGTAAATTAATTGAACCGCCCTTTGTCCTATTGAAGATTCTATTACAATACTTATAGAATTTTCTGAAGAAGCCTGAGATATAAGGATAACATTAATATTTTCCTGCGCCAAAGCTCTAAATAAGCGCATTGCAATACCAGTTACTCCAATCATTCCTATACCCTGTAAGGTCAAAAGAGATACATCTTTAATCGAGGAAATTCCCTTTATTTTTTTTTCTTTTAAAGGCGTTTTCTCGTCATTAATTAATGTTCCTTTAGCTTCTGGATTAAAGGTGTTTTTTATTAATATTGGAATTGATTTTTTATAAACCGGCAAAATTGTGGGAGGATAAATAACCTTGGCTCCAAAATGAGACAATTCCATAGCTTCTGAATAGCTTAACCTGTCAATACAATAAGCACGACTGATTATTCTTGGATCCGCTGTCATAAATCCATTTACATCTGTCCACACTTCAAGAACTGAAGCATTATATGTAGCAGCTATTATAGAAGCCGTAAAATCTGATCCCCCTCTCCCTAGTGTTGTTATTTCATTATTTTTATTAGCAGAAATAAACCCGGGAAAAACAGAAACCTTTCCTAATTCCTGCTGAATACTCAACAAATTATTTTCGGTTTCTTTAAAATCAACAGAATCTTTTCCAAAAACTTTATCCGTTTTAATATATTCCTGTGATTCAAATAGTGTAGCATCAGAAATAAATTCTGAAATTAAATAAGAAGAAACTCTTTCACCAAAGCTAGTTATGATTGCCTCACTTTTACGGGTTTTTTCTTTTAACATATAAACCCCTTTGATAATAGTACTTAACTCCTCAAAAAGCTGATCAACCTTAAATTTAATGGTCTGAGCGACATCCAATGGAAATAATTCACTTATAATATTATAATGTTTCTCCTTTACTTCACTATAAATATCAAAACATTCATTATCTCCCATTTCGGCAAGTTCAGCAGCCTTAATGAGTTGGTCTGTTATTCCTCCAACTGCTGACACAACAACAATTACTTGTTCTTGTTCCGATTCTACAATACTTTTGACCTTTAATATACTGTCAGCTGAACCTACTGATGTTCCTCCAAATTTTAAAACCTTCATTATATTTTGATTGTTTTATTTTAAGTTACCTATCGGCATGAAATGTAACCTGCCACCATGTGTATAAAAAATTCTTTGCGGCTTTAGTTTATATTAATTAGTATCCCAACACTTTTTACTCCATACAAGAGTAAATTAGTTTTTACTAAATATGTTCACCATATGTAATAATAAAAATTGGTATGATTCTTTAGATGTACAAAATTGTATAAATTACAATAGTACCTTAAACGGAATAATTAGCTAGACCCCCAAAGGGGTGATAGTAGAAGTAGTTGTTGTAGTAATTGTATGGAATAATTTATAAACCATAAGATTTCATTCAAATTTTTTAATAATTTCTCATGCAAAAATAAGCTTTTAATTCAATCTTCAAAAGAATAATATGACTTTTGACATATTTTAATGATTTTCACTCTGATTTAGTTTACTCAATAGTCATATTTAGTTGCTATCCTAATTTCTTTATCAATCCTTTGTAGATTTATCAAAATTATATTTGGATATACTTCTATAATTTAAAGGAGAGTCTTGTACAAAATAATATAAGCCTCCCCAATTATGTTTTACTTTATAAAAAGTCTTTTGATACTTACCGTTTTTAATAATGACACGTGTTATTTGTTTCCCATCTAGCTGGTATATCTCCACACTTTTCCCTTCCGGATATTGATCCTTTAATGGAGGAAGGTTAAAAGGATCATTATGAATTTCAGAACTTTGTTTTTTTATTACGGTAGACTTGGCAGAAATTACTTTTGAAGGTTGTGCTATTTCAACCGTTTTCTGGTATCTTACTACTGCTTCTTTTTGGTTTTGTTTGACTTCCTTTTTAGAGATTACATTATTTTTATCTTTTTTGAAATGCCAATTTGAATACTTCTCATTTGTTTGATTCATTTTATTTCTAATTGATAAATGGTAATCAACATCATAATCAAAATCATTAAATGAATCTGAAAATTGTATTTTAGCCACTGGTTTTTTAAAAAACATAGTATCTACACCTGGAAATACAGGAAATATTTCAACAAGAAGAATATATGGATGAATAGCAGACTTATCAATAGAATTGGGTATATAAGTAGAAAAGAGAATGATTTTTGAAACATATCCATTTTTTGAAAAACAGAACTTATATTTCTTATTCCATTCTAAATAGGTAACAAAATCCCCATCTATATCAACAGGAACCTTGAATGAATTACTTTCTGTATTTACTAATAAGTTTACTCTACTGGAATTTCCATCGCGAACATAAACTGTTCCTCTAATCGGATATTTCGATTGACTTTGTAATTCAACCTGGGAAAATATCAATATAAATAATCCAATAAGCAACCGGATTCCGTTCATGAATATGGAATGATTTAAATCTCTGCTAAAATATACAATTAAGCGTGAAAAACCAATATTGGGGTTGTTGTATGAAAAAGCATTTTTTTTGCTATTGAAGGATTTAATAATCTCGATATTAGATTCCTTTTAAAAGCTGTAAATGATAATATATCAATAGATTCTGATTGCACAAAACTTTCTATTCCAACCAAAAAATCTTCGTTTTCTATAATTGTAAATTCAAGTTTACTTTTAACCGGATGTTTGTGAAAATGTTCAACTAAACCATCCATTTTAACTTTATTTTTCTGAAGATTTGATGGGGTTGAAATATGACAACATTTTATGGTCACGTTAAGCGGATGTACAATGTTAGATAATATTTCTACAGCATTATAATCAGGTTCGTCAAAAACCACCAGATGTCCAATGCTATTTATAGTTTCTAGTCCCTGATAGGAGAAACTTTCAGGAATTGCTAAAACAGGTTTTTTTGCTAATTCGATAATTTCGGATGTTACACTTCCTATTAAATCTACCACTTTTCTGTCTGCCCCCCTTGTACCCATTACAATAATTGATGGATTATAGATTTTACTATAATTTAAAATCTCTTGCTCTGCAACTCCTTGATGCACCTCAGTTTTTATCGTTACGCCTTTAATATTATTGTCAGATACTTTTTTTTCTAGTTTATCTTTCAAAATTTTAATTTGTTTATCATTCTCTTCTTTTAAATTTAAAATGACTTCATCCAAATTAATATCATATACATATGAATCATTAAAAGGAAGACCTGCATGAAGAGGAGAAAAATAGGAATTGAATAATGTTATTTCACCTTTCAATTTACTTACCCAATCAAAGGCAAAATCCATCGCTTTTTCTGAATATTCTGAAAAATCAACAGGAACAAGTATTTTAATGTCAGATTCAATTTTGATGTCCTTATGTTTAAAATCAAATTCTGATTCTCGTATGGAGTCAAACACGATCATTGCCTTTTCAAAATCTGCTTCACTAATGTTAATTTTAACACCTGATGAAATTGACCCCTGAATGAGGTTTAAGTGCTCCAAAAAACATGTAACTCCTTCATTTTCCAGTAATGATTTTACCAATTGAGCCTTCTCATATGTTAATGTGGCTAGCGTAATTATTTTATCATCCATAACATTAGTTTTTATAGATTACCCTGACTATTAATTTAATAAAATATTTACACAATTTCCACTATTACATTAACAAACAAATCCTTACATTAAGGAATTTTAAAAGTCTTCCAAAATTTCGAATCTGATTTATTGACTCCCAAATACTGCCTGTCATTAATCTTATTGTCTAATGGCAATACATCTAATACCTGTAAATAAAGTTTTAATGTATATTGAGATTCATTTTCTTTCTTTTGTAAGTAATCAATGGATTTTAAAGTATAACTACTCCCTCTTAAATTATATTCTGTTTCAACTTTATATTCAACATGATCTCGTTTGTTTTTTTCAGGATTACAAAAACTATTTCCATGAATAAATTCACCCTCTCTAACAATTATGGAACTATTTTTAAGTATTGCCTGATTACTCATATTAAGCCATAGTTTTCCACTAAATTTAATTGCCTCAGGATCACCACAGTTTTGTATGGTAGGATTATTACACTCATATTTTATTACCCAAACAGAATCTTTATTCAGTACATCAGTTCTGATGATATCAATATTAAAATCGTTTAAACTTGAAATTGATAAAATATTGCCTGGACACCTCACAAGATCATGATCAATTATAAAATCAACATATGCTAATCCATTTCGTATTGAGTTGATGTCAACATTGGTTTCGTTTTCTTCAATAGAATAGTTTCTGGATGTAAATGCATCAGTAAACGTTCTTTTATTATATCCATTTTTATCAGAAAGATTTATTATTGATTGACTGATGACATTTTCATTGCTGAATAAACTATTTGTCTTTAAATAACAATGATATGTAAATGGTTTACTCAAGTAATTTTCCTTTATTAAGTGACTTGCTGTCTTAATTAGTCCATATGCTATTTTTGATTTAGCTTTTACACTTACTTCAGAAATTCCGTAATTCACGGGAGCTAGCTTTATTTCATGGAAATCCTCATTGCCTAACTCACTTATTTTAAGCGATTTTGTTTGAAACCCTACTGCTGAAATCCTAACTATTTTATTCATATATGAGATTGATATGGATAATTCAAATTCACCATCAATACCTGAGGCAGTTCCCAAATAGGTATCTTCTATACCTATATTTGCAAATTGTATGGGTTCATTTGTTTCTGCGTTTAAGATTCTCCCTGAATAAGTTCTGTTTTGAGAATTCCCTGCTGAAGAATAAATTAGTAGACAAATAGCAGTAATGATAGTATGTATTGTGAGATGATTCATATTATTACGATTTATGTAGAAATACTTTTATTGTTGAGCAATCCAATTTTTGAGTTGGTAAATTGATATTTCATGTTAAAAATAGTCATTAATTTATTTCTATTTACTTTGAATTTAAAATGTTTTTCCGGTACATCTTATATATGTTACCATTAATCCATTTTAAATGGTTTTGAAGCAATTATAAGCAAACCTATTTATTAAACAGGTAGGGAAATAAATACTATATACTTTATATTTATTTATATTTTCAGATATAATACTGTTGGGATATTAAAAACCAGCTTTAATATATTTACCAAATATTCATGAGAAATGGATGGTATATGAAAAGGATTTTTAGGAGTAGGTTGAAAAACTTTGCTAATTTTGAATGAAATTAGAAAATGTTATCAATATAATAATGCCACTTTGACTTCAGAAAGATTTATAATTGTAATTTGAGCTCATTAATATGAAATTGTATTATTCTTAACAGATGAGAATCATCATAATACCCAATAAAGCTATGAAAAGTAAATTAATCATACTCTGTTTGGCAGTTTTATTTTTAAATAACAGCTGTATTGTTTCTAAGAAAAAATATAATGCTGCGTTATTAGAAAATTCAAGTTTAAATAATAAACTTAATATTGCACTTGAAGAAAACAACAAACTAGATGGTATTATTAAAAATATAACTGCTGATTTTGAAAAAATGAAAAATGAACTTCATTTAAGCAATGCAGTTAAATCAGATGAAATGAGTGATTTATTATTAAAAGTTACTCAATTATCTGATTTGAATTCAACATTAAAATCAGAGTTAGATGAGACTAAAAAAATGTACCGGACACAAAAAGCAACGTCTCAATCGGTTACCGGTGAACTTGAAGACTTAAAACAAAGTAATACTATACTTAAAAGAGATACGGCCAGGATTAAATATGCTTTAGAACTTTCTAAAGAACGCTTTAATCAACTAGAAAAAGAACTTAAATTACAAAAGGAGAAATTATCAAAATCCTTAAGTAACAATCAATCTCTATCGCAGGAGATGACAATTAATAAGCAAAAGCTAAGTGCATTTGAGCAACAATTAATAAAAAACAAGGAGGTTTTGGAATCAATTTCTAAAGAATTTATTGAATTAAGAAAAGAACTACTCACTGCAAAATCAGAAAACCGTTCTTTAGATCCTAATAAAAATAAACATATTGATAATATTGCCCGAGAACTTGGACATTATTAAATATCTCGAAGAGTTCTTTTGGAAAAATCAGCAAAAAGAAGGTGTTGGTCACTCCTTCTTTTTATTATTATTCTCTAAATGTAAAATCTACCAATGTTAAATCGAACCAAATAGGCTCAGTTCCATAACCAAGGTATGATGGAATAAATAACTGAACTCTTTCACCTTTTCTTAGATAAGGAATACCAATAATCCATCCTCCAATCAAATTTGAAAGTTGAAATTCGATTTCTTCTGTAGATTGATCAATAATCTGGCCTGACTCCAACAGGTATCCAGTATAGGTAACTGAAATGTCAACGTTATCGATGGAAATAGTATCCGCCACCATTATATCTCCCAATGGCAGTCCGTCCTCTAACCCGGTTTCAATTATCTTGAGATAAAGTCCACTGGGATCTGCAATTGTATCATTTATATTATTTTTTAAAAAAAACTCCTGAAAAAGCTCATCATTCGTTTTGTAAACAAATTCATCATTAATACATGAGTAAAATGATATAATTACGATTGAAAAAAACATTATTCTCTTAAGCATGATGTTTTGTTTTTGTGTATTATAAAAAATATTTATACAGAATCTGTTTTTATTGTCTTACATCTATTCTTGATTTTTACTTTTATGCTTTTCATAGGCATCTACAATACGCTGAACCAGAACATGACGTACAATATCATTAACGGTAAATTGAATGGTTTTGATACCCTTTACATTTTTTAATATTTTCATTGCCTGTACAAGACCAGACATTGATGCTCTTGGAAGATCTATCTGTGTAATATCCCCTGTAACTACATATTTGGTACTCTGACCCATTCTAGTCAAAAACATTTTAATCTGATTTGTTGTTGTATTCTGCGCTTCGTCTAAGATTACAAATGCATCATTCAATGTTCGGCCTCGCATATAAGCCAACGGTGCAATTTGAATTGTTCCATTTTCCATATAATCCTTTAATCTGGCAGCAGGAATCATATCCTGAAGTGCATCATATAAAGGTTGGAGGTAAGGATCGATCTTCTCTTTCATATCACCTGGTAAAAAACCCAGTTTTTCACCAGCCTCTACAGCCGGACGACTTAATATTATTCGCCTAACCTCTCTCCTTTTCAATGCCCTTACAGCTAATGCTATTGCTGTATATGTTTTCCCCGAACCAGCAGGCCCGATCGCAAAAATTAAATCATTATTATCATATTCCTGTACAAATAATTGCTGGTTTGGTGTTCTTCCCTTGATCGGTTTACCATTTACCCCAAAAAGAATGACGTCATCGGCCTCTTTAGATTTACCAACTATACCACTATCAATGATTTCAACTATTGAGTGTTCACTCAAAACGTTATACTGATTATAATGATCAAGTAATTGATGTACCTTTTCTTCAAACCTTGCAACTTCCTCCTCCTCTCCCATAGCCTTTAACCAATCACCCCTGGCTATGATTCTTAGCTTTGGAAATTTATTTTTTAAAATATCAAGTTTTACATTTTTAATGCCTAAAAACTCAATTAAATCAACAGATTCCAGATAAATTAGTTTTTCTATCATATAAAATTTTGGAAATACGAAATGCAAATTAATATAAATTTTAATTATAAAATATACTTTTCTCCAGTTTTAGTCGGTAGCACATTTGATTTTTTAATAAGTAACAAAAGCTAAATGGGTATCTAAATTGAAAAACTTCATTTAATAATTTCAATATAAATTGATATTTCTATTTTTGATTAAAATTGACTCCATTCAGTATAATTAAATTGAAAATTTTGAAATTTATATACCATGCAAAAAAAATTATCAGCATTTGAAAGATTACTTAATATTATGGATGAACTCAGGGAAAAATGCCCGTGGGATAAAATACAAACAAATGAAACCCTTAGAACATTAACCATTGAGGAAACATATGAACTGGCGGATGCTATTATAAAAAATGACGCTAATATGATTAAAAAGGAGTTAGGAGATTTATTATTGCATATTGTGTTTTATGCCAAAATAGGTCAGGAGAAGAACCAGTTTGATATCAAAGATGTCATTGATTCATTAAATGAAAAATTAATTTACCGTCATCCACATATATTCGGTGATACAAAAGTAGATAATTCAACAGAGGTTGAAGAAAATTGGGAAAGGTTAAAATTGAAAGAAAAAGGTGGCAACAAATCTGTTTTAGAAGGAGTTCCTGAATCGTTACCTGCATTAGTTAAAGCCAACAGAATACAAGAAAAAGCAAGAGGCGTTGGCTTTGATTGGGAAAATAAAGAACAGGTTTGGGAAAAAGTACAAGAAGAAATTGACGAGGTAAAAGAAGAAATATCCAAGTGTGACCAGGATAAAATGGAGGCTGAATTCGGAGATTTAATATTTTCAATCATAAATACCGCTCGCCTATATGGGGTAAATCCTGAAAATGCGCTTGAACGTACCAATAGAAAATTCATTAGCCGATTTAATTATCTTGAAAATCAAACCATAAAAAAAGGGAAAGATTTAAAGAAAATGAGCTTAGAAGAAATGGATATTATATGGGAAATGGCCAAAAAAAATGACCTTGAGAATAAGTAATTCATTTTTCTCCATCAATGTGGATGGCTTGAAATATATATGACTTTAATAAATCCACATCTATTTCTTTTATATGATAATATGTTTTAGTGTATACTTGTTTACGATTATTTTTTTCTAAAAAATTGATTTCATCATTTAATAAGTATCCGTTGCAAAAACCAATTATTACGCCATTTTCCGGTACCTTACCCCAAGGTACACTTGATGGCCAAATAAATAATACTCGTGAATTTATATAATAA
Source organism: Marinilabiliaceae bacterium (assembly GCA_050290065.1). Lineage (GTDB taxonomy): Bacteria > Bacteroidota > Bacteroidia > Bacteroidales > Marinilabiliaceae > Saccharicrinis. The sequence continues at coordinate 15,156 of JBNKGY010000026.1, read as the reverse complement.
TATGGAATATTATAGGCTAATTTTTCAACACATATCGGCATACTTCCAAGTATTATTTGCCTTAAATAATTAACTATTTCAAGTTCATTCGGAGGTAAGAAACTTAAGAAATCCTCTATAGAATTAAAATTAACAGGCTGTATTTTAGACATAAACAATAAGGAAATAAATTCAATTAGAATTGGTAGTTTTCCATTAATAAAAACAAAATGAAGATTTTTAAATCAAAAAAAATGATATCATATTAAATAATGAGTTGATAGGGCTCTGATATCAACTCATTTAATTTCAACCATCCAATCTATTAGAGATATTCTATACAATATTGATTTTATGTAGTCAATATCACGCTAAATACAATATTAAATTTATTCAATAATTTTCAACTCGGTTCTACGGTTTTTTGCCCTTCCGGCATCTGTATCATTTGTCGCTATGGCATCCTTCATTCCTTTTCCTGAATAAGAAACCCTTTGAGGTAAAATCCCTTTATCGATAATATATTGATATACTTGTTGAGCTCTCTTCCTGCTTAATTCAATATTATATTCCTCTGTTCCAACATTATCAGTGTATCCAATGAGTTCTACATGAACTTTTTCGTTTACATTTAAAAACGAAACTACCTTTTCAAGTTCAATTTCTGATTCAGGCTTTAGCAAATAAGAATCTGTTTCAAAAAATACATTATTCAAAATCACCTGTTCCCCTATTTCAATTGGTTTTAAATAAACATCAAGAACCATGGGATCTGTCACACTCGATTCACTGTGCATATCAAAATGATCAGAATAAAACAAATAACCCTTTTTGGAAACATTCAAAGCATAGGAACCTCCGATGGGTAAACAAATTAGAAATTCACCGGAAAAATCCGTAGAATTTGCTTCCACAATCAACTTCCTGGATTGAAGATCTTTTAATTCAAAAGCAGCTTGTAATTGTTTTTTTGTTTTTATATCAAAAACCCTACCTTTTATATATGAAACAGGCAATGGTCTAATTTCTTGTGGCATTTCAAAACTATATAAATCCTTACCTCCATATGATTTTTCGAACCTTTCTGAAGAAAAATAAGCTTTGGTACCATCAGAAGTCACTACCAATCCAACATCATCTCCAGACGAATTTATAGGATATCCAAGATTTTCCGGAATCGTAAAATCTCCTGCTTCATTTATTCTAGAAAAAAATATATCCATTTTACCCAATCCAGGCCAACCTGAAGAGGAGAAATACAAACTACTGTTATCATGATGAATATACGGAGATACTTCATTAGATGCCGTATTTATTTTATCTCCAAGATTCTCTGGCTGACTAAAATAAGGTGTTCCATCTGGCTTTACACCTATAATTTCTGCTTTCCAAATATCATTTCCACCGATTCCTCCAGATCTGTTGGAGGAATAATATAAAGTTTTACCATCAGAAGAAAAAGAAGGTTGTGATTCCCAAAATGGGGTATTTACAGGACTCCCAATATTTTTTGGATAACTCCATCCATATTGGGTTCTATAACTAAAATAAATATCACAAGAACCCTTTGAGTCTTTGCGACCACAGGCGGTAAAAAACATCCAATTTCCATCAGCAGAAAGACTTTGGGCACCCTCATTACTCGTACTGTTTATAGGTGGCAAAAGACGTTCACTTTGCCCCCATTCGCCATTTCTGTCCTTTATAGTACGATAAAAATCTTCATGATAATAATTTACCATTGCAGGAGAAAACTGACTATTGTTAACTGTTGAGTCGCGAGGCACCATAACGGTATAAACCAGCACTTTATCATCAGCAGTAATACTAGGCCAATATTCGTTATTAATTGTATTAACTAATGGTCCCAGATTTTTTGCATTAATATGTTTAGGGTTTTCCTTTACTTCTTTTGCAAATTGTACTTTTTTAAGCCAGTTCTCAACTTTCTCTTTTGAACTCTTACTTTTCGTCTTACCATAGTACTTTTTAAACCATTTTACAGCAACCTCAAAACTATCTAAATTAAAATTTGCTACACCTAAATTGTAATAACATTGAACATAAAAGGTAGAATCAATCTGAATTACTTTCTCCAATAATTGCGCTTGATTTCCATATTCTTCCTGTTCGTAATAGACCTCAGATAAAAGTAAATATGCCTCTAAAAAATCAGGATCTTTTTTTATGGCCTGATTTAAAGGTTCTTTTGCCAATTCAAATTTGCTGGATGCATAAAATGATGATGCTGATTTATATAACGAAATTGCTTTTTTCGATTTTGTAGATAACTTTTGTGCAAGCAATTCATTCGAGGCACTCAGATTTATAAACAAACCTATCAGCACATATCTTACGGATAATAATAATTTCACCTATTTAAATTTTATCTGATTTTATTGCAAAAATAGCATAATACAAATAACCTGCTTCTTAAATTACTTGACTTATATAATAATGTATTGTAAATTTAATATTTATGCGTGATTTGTATTTCTAATTTACAAGAAAAATTGATCGAATTCTACATAAAATTTTGGATTCTGATTTGTGCTTATAGGTGAAATTTCTTATGAATTACATAAAAACTGATCTACTACGTTAAATTTTAATTAAACTCAGACTATTAAAATATTGAATTTTAACCACACAAAATAAATTATTATGAATCCTAAAACAACCTCAGAAGAGCAACGTGTGCATACATCTGATATTCATGAAGCAAAAGAAATATTAGACAACCTTATACACGCACAGGAAGTTGGTGATATTGAAATTTTTTCAGACTGTTTTATGCATAGTAATAAAGTTGTTAATATTGGTACTGATATTGATGAATATTGGATTGGATGGAAACCATTTTATACTTATATGAATAAAATGATAAAGATTAGAAAAGGATTAAAAATAAATTCTCGTAATACGAATATTGAAATCTCTGAATCAGGTGATACTGCATGGTATTCACAACTCATTGATACATGTATTGAAGCGAAAAGTGATCCATTCAGACTTGAAGGCTTCAGACATACAGGAGTTCTGCATAAGCATGATAATAAGTGGAAGATTGTACAGTCTCATATTTCAGTAGCTTTAGATAATGATATGGAAGAGTTTGGATAGTACTATAATATATATTGCTTATATTGCATTCTCATTTTTAAAACCAGAGAGTTATTTCTTTCTGGTTTTCTTTATTTAAAGAATAATTTTAAATATTTGTATGGAAAAAATCTCTTACCTTGAAAATGAATTATCCCTTAATCCTTCAAAATTAAATACGCTAAGAATTACAAATTATCTAATTAGCAATCCCAATAAAGTTAATGATCTTTATAAACTATTTGATCATGAAAATAATAAGATCAAATGGAAGGCTGCCTGGGTATTTGAACATGTATTCTTTGAAAAATCTGAATTAACGAATCCTTTTATTAGTGATTTAGTATTGAACTTTTCAAAATACAAACACAATGGAGTCAAAAGACATATTTCTAAAATATTAGCCTACAGCGAAATTAACGAATTAATTGATGGGAATTTTATTAATTATTGCTTTGATCTTATTTGCAATACAGAAATTCCGGTTGCCATTAAATCCCATGTAATGCAAATCTTATTCAATATCACTAAAAAATATCCGGATATTAAACCAGAACTGAAATTGGTATTGGAAGAACAAATACCGTATAATTCAGTAGGTTTTAAAAGTAAAGCAAAAAAGCTGATCAAACTTTTATGAATACAACTCATAAAATATATGAATTTAATCATGTAACCAGCTGATTTGCATATATTGTTTTTTATTTCTTTAATTTATCTTTAAATAACTTCTTAAATTTTTCAACTTTAGGTCCTACAACCATACTACAATAAGGTTGATTTGGGTTATTTTCAAAATATTCCTGATGATATTTTTCGGCAATATAAAACTTTGTGAAAGGACTTACCTCAGTAACGATTGGATCTTCATATAATTTTTGATCGTTAATTACTTTAATTTGCTCCTCAACGATTCTTTTTTGTTCATCAGAATGATAGAAAACAACAGAACGATATTGAGTACCAATATCAGCTCCTTGCCTATTTAATGTAGTTGGATTATGAACACTCCAGAATACCGTTAAAATTTCATTAAAAGAAATAACATCCGGATTAAATGTAATCTGACAAACTTCAGCATGTTCGGTATCTCCATTACAAACTTCCTTATAGGTCGGATTAATAGTCTTTCCACCTGAATATCCTGACTCAACAGAAATAACGCCTTCCAACTGATCATATACAGCTTCTACACACCAAAAACATCCTGCTCCAAGCGTGGTAACCTCTTTATTTTGACTTTGTATTTCCATACTTACAAATTTCTCAAATAGAATAATTTATGATTAATTTTATATTCATTCAGATTATTTCATGTGTTTGTGATTTAGTAAAACCTTGATGACCAATGCAAGTTTCAATCATGCGCCTGTGTGTTCAATAAATTGATCTGTCCATGCCAGTTTCATTTGAAATAACCTGCTGATGCAATTGTAATTATTTATTTTAGAAGAAACATTTAAATAAGTCATATAGTTTAAAAAGTTGAGTATGTTAGGATAATCACTGGACATTATTCTTCATTCAATATAAATAGGTATACTACAATTAATAAAGGATTTTGATGATTTTTATTATCATAAATCAATAGTGTATTGTAAATTTGGTGCGAACTTAAATATTTATCAATAGAAAAGAATTAAATGAGCGGATATCCCCCACTTGCTGAACGACAAAGACCTACAAATCTTGACAATTATATTGGTCAGAAACATTTAGTTGGTTCTGATGCCGTTTTGCGTAAAATGATTGATTCAGGTGTTATTTCTTCCATTATATTATGGGGACCTCCGGGAGTGGGAAAAACAACTTTGGCAAAAATAATCGCCAAACAATTAGATCGGCCATTTTATATTTTATCTGCAATAAATTCTGGAGTTAAGGATGTTAGAGAGGTTATTGAAAAGGCTAAAAAAACAAGGTTTTTTAATAGTCCAATTCCAATATTATTTATTGATGAGATTCACCGTTTTAGCAAGTCTCAACAGGATTCTTTATTGGGTGCTGTAGAACAAGGTGTATTTACGTTGATTGGAGCAACAACAGAAAATCCCTCATTTGAAGTCATTTCTCCTTTATTATCCAGATGTCAGGTATACGTATTGAAATCATTGGAAAAAGAAGATTTACGTAATCTAATGCATAAAGCGTTATCCACAGATGACATATTAAAAAAGAAGCATATAGATATTGTTGAAGAAGAATCATTATTCAGATTTTCCGGGGGTGATGCAAGAAAATTGCTTAATATTCTGGAATTAGTTACTAATGCGTTCGACGAAGATAGAATTTCAATAACCAATGATATTGTAACAAAGTGTCTGCAAGAAAATCCTTCTGCCTATGATAAAAACGGCGAAATGCATTATGACATTATTTCGGCTTTTATAAAATCAATTCGGGGAAGCGATCCGGATGCAGCTGTATACTGGCTTGCCCGAATGGTTGAAGGTGGTGAAGATCCTAAATTTATTGCACGAAGATTGGTTATTTCTGCCTCTGAGGATATTGGAATGGCCAATCCTAATGCGCTATTGCTTGCCAATCAATGTTTTGATGCTATTGCTCGGGTTGGTTGGCCGGAAGGGAGAATAATTCTTTCACAAACTACCATTTATCTGGCCACTAGTCCTAAAAGTAATTCGGCATATCTGGCCATAAAAAAGGCACAATCCTTAGTTAAGCAAACTGGTAACTTGCCTGTTCCATTACATCTTAGAAATGCTCCTACCAAACTAATGAATGAGTTAGGATACGGGAAAGAATATAAATATTCACATGATTATGAAAATAATTTTGTAGAACAAGAATTTCTACCGTCCGAAATAAGTAAAAACCGATTTTATGAACCTCAAAAAAACCAACAGGAAATAAAGATTCTGGATAGATTAAAAATGCTTTGGAAGAAAAAGTACAAATAAAAGCATCTCTTCAAAAACATCAGGTATTACCATCGTGTTTCAAGTTATTTAACGCCTCCTTCATAGTGAATGGTACAATAGTAAATCGATAGCAGAACTATTTGATATATTACCGAACACTGACTGGCACAAAAAAGCACATTATCATAAATAACAATGTGCTTTTACTATTTATTAACCTTAATTCGATAAAATTAATTTAATGCCTTTTTCATTGTAGCTCCTAAATCAGCAGGTGATTCAACAACATGAATTCCACATTCTTTCATCACCTTCATTTTAGCAGCTGCAGTATCTTCTGCACCACCTATTATAGCACCTGCATGCCCCATCCGTCTTCCTTTAGGAGCGGTTTGTCCGGCAATAAATCCAACCACTGGTTTTGTGCCGTTTTCTTTAACCCATAAAGCAGCATCTGTTTCCATGCTTCCACCTATCTCTCCTATCATAATTATACCGTCTGTTTCCGGATCATTCATCAACAATTCGACAGCTTCCTTTGTAGTGGTTCCAATAATAGGATCGCCTCCAATTCCGATACATGTACTTTGCCCTAAGCCTTGTTTTGTGAGCTGATCTACGGCTTCGTATGTCAAAGTTCCTGACCGGGATACAACACCTATTTTACCTTTAGTATGGATAAAACCAGGCATAATTCCAACTTTTGCTAATCCCGGAGATATTACACCCGGACAATTAGGCCCAACCAATCGGGTGCTTTTATCTTTCAAAAAGTTTTTCACCTTAACCATATCTGCTGTTGGAATACCTTCAGTAATAGTAATAGCTACTTTGATGCCGGCATCAGCGGCTTCCATAATTGCATCTGCTGCAAATGCTGGTGGTACGAATATAACAGAAACATCTGCACCAACTTTATCAACAGCATCCTTAACTGAATTAAAAACAGGTAAATTTAAATGGGTAGTACCCCCTTTCCCCGGGGTTACTCCTCCAACTAAATTAGTACCATATTCAATCATTTGAGATGCATGAAAGGTTCCCTCGCTACCAGTGAATCCTTGAACTATAACTTTTGATTTATCCGTAACTAATACGCTCATAACAAATATTTTTATCTAAATACTAGAGCAAGCAAAATATAAATATTTTTTTCATAAACCCAATTCAACAGGGTTTATTTTTGATACAACAAATGCTTACTTGATAATATTTCAATTATTAAAAATTGTTTTGGTTTGCAATCATCGACCTCTTAATATTAGAATAAACATTTCCTCATTTACATTTATCACGAGTAATAATACTCTATTTTCACAGAGGGTTGCCATTTAAACACGAATTAACAACTTTTGTTTTATTAATGTCTGTTAAACTCTTGTTTTATATTAATAATTAATTGATTTTTTGCTAATTACTAAAAACTTGATTAATCCTGCAATCGGTATTTTAAAACCCAATAATCAATGTAATTAAGTTTATTTCTTACACTTAATCTCCTCACCCCATTTCGCCAGAGAAGTGATCTTGATAAATGATTCGCTTCAAGTTACACCACGATTTATTCATCTCTTGTTTTACTAATTTCTGATTATTGCATCGTTTAATATAATCCAAACAAGTTTGACTCTGGTTTCACATATCACAAATATTACTCTTACAATGTTTATGATAAAGTTCATATGTAAAATCAGGATTAAAAGATCGGTGTTTATATACCTTCCTAATATAATTCACAATTAATAACAAGTGAATAACATAGCCTTAATATATACATAACACATGTGCCTTTGTGTAATAATACCTTTATGCCTTTGATCACAATGGTACACAAGGCTCTTCATTTAATAAAGTTATATGTTTTTTATTAAGATTGTTATGCGTTGGAAAAATCTTAAAATTGCTCACAAATTAAACTTGATTTTTGTTTTTTTTATTGGAGTTTTAATACTTTTTGGAATAATGGTAATCAACAGAATGAATGGAATAATCATATCTGCAAACACTCTTTCTACGAATCAAATTCCATCATTAAAAAAGGTTGCCGATCTTGAAAGAAACTGGCAACAATCTATTTTTTATTTAAGAAGTTATGGCTATAGCAGAAAGGAGGAATTTTTATATGATGGACTTACACATTTACAGTTTGCAAGAAATATTCTAGCCGATATTACTAAACAACTTAATCTGGATCAGTCTATGCAATCGCAATTAAAAATTCTGAGTAAGGAATTAGAATCATTTTCAGCACTTGTATACAAATCAAGAGATTCTTTTGAGAAAATAAACGCCATTGAAGTGAATTCTGATTCAATTTATAAGTCATCAAAAGAGTTTTGTATCAGGGAACAGGAACAAAATATCTCCAAAACACAATTTTCTAAATTCTTAAATCACTTAAATAATATCCATTCAGAAGTAAATATTACCAAATCAAACTTCAATCTCAAAACTTACAAAAACATTAAAAATGAATTTATTAGCATCAACAATTTGTTTGCAGAATTAAATTCCAAATCTTCTGGTATAATAGAATTACAAAAGTCAATTAAAAGACTTAACATTAATATTAGTAAACTAATAACATTAAGAGCTAGCACTCAAAGTCTTGTTAATGATCAAATGGATAATGGTATTTTATTAACTCAATTATTATCTAAAACACTGTTCCAAAAAGCAGAAATTGCAGTAAATGATAAGATAGAAATGGCGTCGAATTCTAAAAACTTCCTAATTATGGGACTTCTAATTTTAGTAATAGCAAGTTTGATTGCCTCCAGATTTTTATCAAAATCATTTACTAAACCCATTTATCAATTAATGAAGTTTGCTAATTTACAAGCTAATGGAAAACTAAATAGTGATGTAAATCTGCAACAAAATGATGAAATTGGTCAACTGGCAACATGTATAAAAACCAGCAATTCAAAAATAAAAGAAATGGTAATCCGTTTGGCTATTGCATCAAAAAGCATTAAGGATATTAGTACTAATTTCAATGATAAGGCAAAAACATTAAATACTCATTCCTCTTCACAAGCCACTTCATCAGAAGAATTATCTGCAGCCATGGAAGAAATGGTTTCATTGATCACACAAAATACAGACGATGCTAATTTAATTGCCACTATTAATAAAAAATCCAACGACACTCTAAACCATGAAATGAAACACACACAACATGCAATGACAATTATGGATGAATTAATTAATAAATCTGAAAGTATTAAAGACATCGCATTGCAAACCAATATACTTGCTTTAAACGCAAGTATTGAAGCTGCTAAAGCGGGCGGCTATGGTCGTGGATTTGGAGTGGTTGCAAAAGGAATTCGAGATTTAGCAGAAAGGGCTCAGGACATTTCAAAAGAAATAAATACAATATCATCCAAGGGAAAGGAATATTCTTCTCTTGTTGGTAATAGTTTAAACAGATTTCATAGAGAAAGTCAACAAACAACAGAATACATTCAAAAAATTTCACTTTCAGCCGTTGAACAACAAAGTGAAGTCTCTCAAATATCTAATGCTGTTAATGAATTTAATGATCATACACAACACATTGCCATAATGTCTGAGGACATGTCTGTTGTATCAGAGAGGCTAAAAAAAGAATCCATTGATATGCAACAAATGATCGGATTTTTTTCTGTAGAAGGTACATTTAAAATAAAAGATGAATCTGTCAATAGAAATCAGAATAAACACAAAAAGAAAATAAGAAAATATCACAATCGTTAATTGAGATTAACCATATTCTTTCGTCTCTAAAGCTACCTGGTATTTTTCAGTCCAAGATTTATAAAAAATACAACAAAAAAACACTAGTGTCCGGTAGAAAGTAACCCAGGCAGAACTTTTTACCGTACACTAGTATTTTTAAATATAATATTTAAGATCCCCCCCTTCTTTTCTATAATTTCCTCTTGTTCAATTATTTCCCAATTCAGTACTGATACCAATATCCCAATGATTTTAGCGTTATAATTTCATTCTATTCAATTTATACTACATTATAAAATATCGTCATAACTATGGCTATGCCTCAATTTATTTCATGATTATTGCTTCACTCAGCATAGCTTAAGCAAGCTTGGCTCTGCTCTCGTTTATCGCAATAATTTGTATCCTGTATAAACTTAATATCTCTAAAATTATTTAACGCCAACCTCATAGAGAAATTGGTATAATATTTCTTCTGCGAAGAAAATAAATATAAGTTGTAGGCGGATTCTGTTTTTTTGATTTTATTTCGCAGCATTTATTTCATAAAGTACGAAATGACAAAAAAAAGAGTCTGATATAATTATCAAACTCTTTTAAATTCTTTTAGATATAAGAATTAGTTGTTTTTCTTTACATATTGCGTCAATATTACAATATGTTGTCCGTTTACTCTACCTTCAATATGCTCTGGGTTATCATGTACCAAAGAAATATTTCTAACAGCAGTACCTCTTTTAGCTGTAAACCCACCTCCTTTTACGTTCAGATCTTTAATTAAAACAACAGTATCACCGGGTTGTAAAACTACGCCATTACTATCAATATGTTTAATGACATCATCGCCTTCTTCACCCTCTCCTGCAGCTTTAGCCCATGATAAAACATCCTCTTCTAAATACATCATATCAATTAAATCCTGAGGCCATCCCTCATTCCTTAATCTGTTTAACATTCGCCAAGCCATTACCTGTACAGCGGGAACAGTACTCCACATACTATCATTTAAGCAGCGCCAATGATTAACATCCACTTTTTCCGGATCCTCTATCTGTGTTTTACAATTATGACAAATATATACACATTCATCAGCTCCGTTTGATGCTGATGATGGAATCTCGTAAACCGATAATTCATCAGTAGCCCCACATAATTCACAAACAGAGTTACTACGCTTTATTAAATCTTTTTCTACGCTCATATATATTGATTTAATCCTACCAAATGAAAAAATCTGATAAAACACCAATTCTATCGATTTTAAAACAGGTATGAAATTTTGCCGCAAAGTTATATGAATCTTTTAAATTATGTCCAAAATCTGATTATTTTTCTAGAATTGAATAGTTTTCTTTTGCATACATTAAAGCGTTATAAGCATTAACAATACCACCATTAACACATATCTCAGAAAATTTTACTTTTTCTCTTTTGGTCAAATTAGCATTCGGTTTAAGAACCTTCTTAGGTTTAGAAACCGGATATATACTATGGGTTAAAATATCGATTAACTGTTCGGCTTTTAAATGAGGATAATACGTTAAAACTAATGCCGCAACCCCACTTACAACTGGAGATGAAAAACTTGTTCCACTACCCTTTTTGTATGTATTCATGGTATCTAAAGATACTATATCGACTCCAGGAGCAAACAAATCCACACTTTCTTTACCATAGTTTGAAAATACTGCAGCTATTTCTTTATTTCTTGCCTTGGCTGAAGCTCCAATTGTTATCCAGTTTTTCGCAAAACCACCACCTAAATAATGGCAATTAGGGTAAACACTTTTAAAATCATTATCAGAACCATCATTCCCCGCACTATGTACAAGCAGCACTCCTTTTTCTTCAGCGTATTTTACTGCATCATCAACAAATCTTTTTTCCGGAGATAAGGTTTTACCAAAACTCATATTAATAATATCAGCTCCTTTATCAACTGCATAATGTATCGCTAGAGCTACATCTTTATCTCTTTCATCTCCATCCGGAATAACTCTTAAGGTCATTATTTTAACATTTGTGGCAACACCATTAATTCCAATATCATTATTTCTGTTTGCAGCAATAATACCAGCAACAAAGGTTCCATGAAATGAAGTTGGTCCATTAACGATGTTGTTGCCATAATGAGTATCTGTAATATCTGTTGGATCATCTCCAACCATTTCCCTGGGTGAAAAATCTTTATTTAAATTGTAATCAACCTGTTCATGACAATGAGTAAGGTAATCCTCCAGTCCATTCAGAGAAATACCCCTTTTATATATTTTCTTCAGATATTTAACGGCTCGTAAAATTTCGGCATTACCGGAAGGAAGACTTTTTAAATCTTTTTTATTATTTACTTCAATACCAGTAATTTTTTTGATATGATCCTGTGCTCCTTTAATATTATTTTCCAATTTTTCCAGATTTTTAATTCTGGTTGTATATTTCTTATAATCATCATTGTATAAATCAAGAGCTTCCTTATAGAACTCACTTTCTTCATTTTGGGATTTTACAATACGTGTAATTTCCATATTCTCAAAAGAGATATTATCTCCATTTGAATTTCCTAAATAATTCCAACCATTTATATCATCGATGTATCCATTATTATCATCATCAATTCCATTATTGGCAATTTCTTCTTCATTAAACCAAATTTTACCTTCAAGATCTTCATGATTAATATCAACTCCCCCATCAATAACAGCGACAATTACAGTTTTTTTAGGAGTTAAATCCTTTAATAATAATTCATAAGCTTTGTCAACACTTGCACCGAATATTTTATCATTTTTATAATCTTTATTGTACCAATCTACATACTCCTTTTCGAATACTTCTACTGAATTGCTTTGTGAAAATAACTGACTTAATGTCAGATTCAACATTAAGTATAATAGCATACACTTCATATATCCAGTTTTGAGGATTTAAAATACAATATTAATTACTAATGATCTTTTCTGAATTAAGTTCCTGTCTTTAGTATTATTATACCGGAATTTCTGATTATAATAGAAAAATCCATTTAGCAGATATGTTTTGAATAATTATTGGGTACATAATTATAGGGCTTAATATAAGTTACTTGCGCATGGTTCTTTTCTTCTTTTTATTTTTTTCTACAGCATATCCAAACTTCCCTATTTTCTTTCCCACTTCGTAATAATTACCATGTGAATAACAAATGGGTTTTGCTTTATTAAGCGAAAACGCACCCGTAGTAGAATCAATGTATTCTTCAGAAGCTTTTACATTCACTACTTCTGCCATAAACATATCGTGGGTACCCAAAGGAATCACTTGTTTTACTTTACATTCGATATTAATTGGCGACTCTTCAATTATAGGAGCTTTTACTACACTTGCTTTCCCGGGAGTCAAATTCATTTCCTTGAATTTATCGTACTGTCTTCCCGAGCGCACACCACACCAATCTGTTGCATAGGCTAAATCTTTTGTTGTTAAATTAATAACGAACTCTCCTGTCTCTTTTAATGCTTTATAAGAATGCCTACCTTTTCTTACTGAGATATAACACATGGGTGGATCAGAGCAAATGGTACCTGTCCATGCAATTGTAATAATATTATAATTCTCAGGAGAATTACCAACAGATACCATTACTGCAGGTAAAGGGTAAACCATATTACCGGGTTTCCAATCTACTTTTGACATATAATTTGTAAATGTTTATATTATTTCGAGATGTTCTTCAACAGTGATCTTTTCACAGTAATGGCACTTAAGCGCCAACTCTGAAGAAGGTACTAACAAAAACTTAGTTACTATTTTTTCGTTATTTGTAATACACTTAGGATTAAAACATTTAGCAATACCAATAATTTTTTCAGGTATGGTCACCTCTCTTTTTTCGACCACATCATATTCTCTGATGATATTAAAACGTGCTTCAGGAGCAACCAGAGCGATTTTGTTTAAATCCTTCTCATCAAAAAACTTATCTGCTACTTTAATAATTGCCTTTTTCCCATGTCTTTGACTTCCTAAATTAGTTCCGAACGTAATAAGGTTTTCGCATTTATCAAGCCCTAATATACTAATAACCTTAAATAAATAATGCGCAGGTATATGGTCTATTACAGTACCTTCTTTAATGGCACTTACACTTAATTCTCTTTTTTTACCCATAGCAATTTGAAATAAAAATTAATTGAAATAAAAACAATAAAACTATTCAGCTAAACCTAAAATTGAGGCAATAATAGCCATACGAGCGTATACCCCATTTTCTGCCTGTTCAAAATAATAAGCTTTAGGATTTTCATCTACATCTGTACTTATTTCATTAACCCGGGGTAAAGGGTGTAAAATACGAAGGTTTTCTTTTGTATTTTTTAGCATTGAGTTTTTAAGAATATACACATTCTTAACCTTCTCATATTCAATATGATCAGCAAACCTTTCTTGTTGTACTCTGGTCATATACAATATATCTGCTCTTGAAATTATATCTGTAAATTCTCTATGTTCATAAAAAGTAATTCCTTGAGAATCTAACCAAAATTTATACTCATCAGGCATTCTTAATTCATCCGGTGAAATAAAATTAAATACAGGATTAAAATGACTCATCGCCTGAAGTAATGAATGAACTGTGCGACCATATTTTAAATCCCCCACCATAAAAATATTCAGGTTCTCAAGTGTTCCCTGAGTTTTTTTAATGGAATATAAATCCAGTAATGTTTGAGTCGGATGTTGATTTGCACCATCTCCGGCATTAATGATTGGCACTGAGGATTGTTCCGAAGCATATCTGGCACTTCCTTCCAGAGGATGACGCATTACAATTAAATCAGCATAATTACTTACCATTTTAATTGTGTCTTTTAGCGTTTCTCCCTTTGTAGTTGAAGAAGAACGGGCATCAGAAAAACCAACAATTCTTCCTCCCAGCCTACTTATAGCAGTTTCAAAACTCAATCTGGTTCGTGTAGATGGCTCAAAAAACAAGCTTGCGATAACTTTATTTTTCAGTAATTCCTGATTTGGATTAGCTTCAAATTTTGCAGCTAAATCAATAATTTGAAGTATTTCTTTTTTTGAGAAATCATTAATTGAAACTAAACTTCTGTTTTTCATTTAATATAAAATTAATGCCTGTGTATGATTAGTATCCGTTTTAGAACAACAAATGCCATTTAATGAAATAATAAATGACATCCATGCTTCCTTAACAATCAAATACATAGGAATAATGTAAATAGATTTGGATATATTATGTAAATTAAAAGTTATGACGGTTTGCTGACCTTTAACAAAAGGGCAAAAAAAAGACCTACAAAAATAGGTCAGCCATAAACAATAATCGAATTCAAATAAAGAAGAATGAGTATAAACGTCATAGAAATTTGACGATGTTAGCTTGAAGAATCTATCTTTTACTATAAAAAATTGTTTTCTCATTCCAAAGCCTAAAGGTAATACAAAAAATACAATTGCTTAATCATTT
>JBNKGY010000025.1:0-28623 GCA_050290065.1 Marinilabiliaceae bacterium | reverse complement strand
ACAGCCAATGGCATACGTATTTTTTGATTTGAAGGAACAACATCAGCTCTACCTAACTGAAGAAGGTGAAGGTATTCGGGAGTGATTTTTCTAAACGCGAATCGATAACCCTCGTACGTTGCTATGCCATAAAATACAATATCCATTGGAGAAAATGATTCTATGAATAGCGAAATAGTAAGATCTAAATTCAGATAGGATAACACTTCAAAATATCCCATTGATTCTGATTGTGCGATAAATCCAACTTGAGTAAATAAGTTTCCGAGAATACAACCCATCAGGGCTAATGCTCCTCCAAGAATCCCAAATTTTTTATCTATTCCAGCTCCAAAGAATCTCACAGCAAAACCAACTAATATTCCTACTCCAATGGCCATATAACCAATTTGATAATTGATAGATATGGTGATTATGGCCCATATAACAGCACTTGCCATAGTTGCTAAAGATCCTCCAATCACCGCATAGTAAAAATCCTGTTGGGCTTTAAGCTTGGTTATGGTTTCTTCATTTAATTGATTTTTGACTTCATTAGGGGTAATCTCATATTCATCGCGGGGTACTTCAACAACCTTATTATCCTTATTGAAGTCATCACATTTCTCTTCAAAATCGGCAATTTTCTGTGTTAAATTACAGATTAAACCCTGTTTAGTATCAAGTTTACGGTTTAAGCATTTTTTACAAAATTCAAGGTGTTCTTTTCTTGTCATTTGGTTATTGTTTAAGTTTAAGTATTTACTTCTTTTTGGAAAAAGAAGTGTGAATTTTAATGTTGCAGTTATAATTTATTCTTTTTAAAAGAATCTTTTGTGTAGTAGTTGTTTTGAATTGTATTTATTGTCAGGGATATGTATTTGTACTGCTTTCAGCCAAATTATTTTCTTAGATAATGTTGGTTTTAAACCTTTGCCAAATCCTTAATCTCAAATTGAAATTTTTTTTCAAAGTCAATTTTTAAGGAATCAAACTCCTCATCTTTTATAAACTTATAACCGGGAACCTTATCGTTGGGTAATGGCTTTTTCCCTTTGTTCTTTTTAAAAAAGGCTTTAATAGTTTTGCAATCTGAACGTTCTATGGCCACCAAACATTCCTGTTTTTGGTTCTCATACATTTCATAGTCGCTTTTAATGGTTCTTAAAACGGGCATATTTTATATTGTTTATGTGTAAGGTGAAAAAGAAGTATAAAATAACATTTACATTTAAATATCATCACTAATGATTCATGTCGTCAGGTGAAATCTCATAAACCCTTTCTGACTTCATCAAGTTTATCTTCATAATCCATGATCATGTCCTCGTGCATTGATTTCAGTGCCTTTTCTATATTCTTCAATTGACGGTCGTATAAATTCAACATCACTTTACTATGCCTGAAGGAGACACCACAATTTTGCATCTGTTGGCAAAAACACAAAAGCAAATCTACTTCTGTTTCCTTAATTCCGGAGTGTTTAATATGTTTTGTGGTTAATCTTAAAATGCGGCGAATATTCTTTTTGGCATAATGCAGGTTGTCCTTGCGTATATTTTTGAATTCCGATATGATGTCTTCTTTTATTTCTTCAATATAATTGGTTTCATCATCAGATTCAAATAGTAAATAATGGAGTAGTTCCTTATTGTCTTTTTTGTATTTAGCTAATCTTAAACAATGCTGAATGAGTTCTTCTTTTGGCCGGTTAATCAGTTCCTTTTTTATAGTGTTTATGGTACTTACTTTAATGGGCATAATAGACATGTATTATTTAATGCTTATAGGAACAAGGTCGATTACTTTTTTGTTAATGCTGGTTTGAGATTGTAAAGCTAGGCATAATTTTTAGCTTACATTATATCCATCTCGGGGAAGTAGTGAATTTGAATTAATAAATAGTGACGGTCCATAAAGTCGAGTGTTGGAATTTATAATGTTCAAATAGAAGGCGTGTGAAAAATTCAAACCGCAGTATACCAGTGTATATGAAGATTTGGATTTTGAGCAACAACGCAGTAGTTGGACTTTATAAACGAATACTAAATGAGAGATGTTTTATTTAATTGAGTTGTGTTAAAGGCATTTTTTTTATTTTTGGGAAAATTTTAAGCATGCCTAAAAAACTTCTTTTAATCATTTTAACTGCTATTATCTATTGGGTTTTAGTTAATTACATTCCGTATGGGACTTATATTATTTTACCCATCAATTTATTCGTTACGTTTTTGCATGAATTCGGACATTCGTTTTTTGCGTTAATTACCGGAGGTTACGTGCATGAGGTAATGGTGTATCCCAATGGAGCAGGATATGCGGTAACATCCGGAGGTTTTAGTCCCCTAATACTGATGGGAGGGTATATCGGTAGTGCGGTTTTTGGAAACCTGTTACTTCATGTAGGCTTATGTAAACCCAAGGTTTCCATATTTATTCTCTATTTTTTCGTAGGAGTACTAATCTTTACTTCAATTTGGTGGTTTAGCTCCTTATTTACAACGATTGTATTACTTGTATTTGCAGCTGTGGCTGTTTGGATAACTAAAAGATCAAAGGCAACAATAACAAACATACTAATTATCATAGGAACTGTATCTATTGTATTTATTGTGAGAGATTATAATGTGGGTCCATCTTCAGATATTGCTAAATTTTCTGAGGAAGTTCCATTGCTACCTCAGGCTATGTGGGCTGTTGTTTGGCTTTTAATTGTGATATATATTACTTATAGTAATTTAAAAATATCATTTGCAAACCGAAAATAATAAATAGAATAATATTGAATTATGATTATATTTTTTAAATTCGTCCCGGTTCGATAAACGTTCGAATTCCAGACTATAATTTATTTAAGCCCTAGACAAAAAAATGAGAGAAACTTTTGAAGCAGCATTTGAAATAACTAATGCGATACCTACAACTCTTCTAATTTTATTATTGATTTATTGGATAACAGTTATTATTGGTGTTTTTAATATTGATTCGTTCGATATTGATGCAGATGCAGATGTTGACGTCGATTTGTCTGTTGGAGATTCATTACTCTGGTTAAATTCAGCTCTTTCATTTTTTAATTTGGGCAAAATCCCCTTAATGTTATTATTAACATTTTTCATTGTCCCTCTTTGGATGATTTCTGTTTTAGCAAACTATTATTTTAATAATGATTCTTTATTGCTTTCATTGGTTTATTTAATACCAAATATTTTTATCAGTGCATTTGTTGCTAAATTCCTTACAACACCTTTTGTGAGGATCTTTGATAAATCAGAAAATGATGTTCAAAAAAATAAAAGTCTTACAGGTAAGATATGTACTGTAACACTAAATGCTACGCATGATAAATTCGGGCAAGCACAAATATTAATTGATGGGACATCCTTTATCATCAATGTGTTATCGACAGAATCTGGTGTGGAACTTCAAAAAGGTGATACCTGCCTTGTAATCGATTATATATCACAAAAAAAACTTTATTTAATAGAATCCTACAAAAATTAAAACATGCTAGAAGGAGTAACGCAATTTGGTTTAATATCATTAGTTATAGGACTTATTGTTTTTATAATTATTGTAATAAAAACGTATAAGAAAGCTACACAAGGACAAGCTTTAGTGAGAACAGGACAAGGTGGAACTAAGGTTTCATTCGACGGACTTTTTGTGATTCCGGTTCTTCATCAGATGGAAATA
This sequence comes from Marinilabiliaceae bacterium, assembly GCA_050290065.1. Classification (GTDB taxonomy): domain Bacteria; phylum Bacteroidota; class Bacteroidia; order Bacteroidales; family Marinilabiliaceae; genus Saccharicrinis. Next base: position 24,948 of record JBNKGY010000025.1, on the reverse strand, counting down.
ATGGACATCACCTTAAAAACGGTTATTATTTCCCGACAAGGTAAAGAAGGATTGATCTGTAAGGATAATCTGAGAGCGGATATTAAGGTTAACTTTTTTGTAAGAGTTAATAAAACAGGTGAAGATGTTATTCAGGTGGCGCAGGCTATTGGCTGTAAAAGAGCTTCAGATATTGATGCTCTGGTAGATTTATTTGATGCAAAATTTTCAGAGGCACTTAAAACAGTAGGTAAACAATTTGATTTTGTTGAGTTGTACAACTCACGTGAGAAATTCAAATTGGAGATTTTAAGAACCATTGGTACAGACCTGAACGGATATGTGTTGGATGACTGTGCTATTGACTTTCTGGAGCAAACACCTGTAGAGCAGTTATCACAGGATAATATTCTGGATGTTGAAGGTATTAAAAAGATTACCAAGATAACATCAGAGCAACAAATCTTGTCTAACCAGATTCGCAGAGACAAAGAAAAAACAGTTACCAAGCAAGATGTTGAGGCCAAGGAAACTGTACTTCAGTTGGAAAAACAATTGGCTGAAACTGAAGAAAAGCAAAAACGTGAAATTGCAAATATTAAAGCACGTGAAGAGGCCGAAATTGCCAAGGTAAATGAAGAACAACGTCTAATCAGTGAAAGAGCCAGGTTGATAACAGAAGAAGAAGTAGAGGTTAGCGAGCAAAATAAACAACGTCAGGTCATTGTTGCTCAAAAGAATAAAGAGCGTACCGAAGCCATTGAAAATGAAACGGTGCTAAAAGATCAGCAGTTGGAAGCTAATGAGCGAGAGAAAATTGTTGGCATGGCTCAGCTGGAAAAGGATAAAGCACTTGAAGCGGAGCAGAAGAAAATGCAGGAAGTAATCAGGGAGCGCATTGAGGTTCAGAAATCTGTTGTTGTTGCTGAAGAAAATATTAAAGATACACAAGCTCAGGCAGCAGCGGAAAGAAGTAAACTGGTAGCCATAAAAGCTGCAGAAGAAGAAGCTGAAACTAATCTGGTTACAGAAATTAAGAGGGCAGAAGCTAATCGTAAGGCTGCTGAATTTACTACAGAACAGCGCATTATGGAAGCTAAGGCCGCTGAGGAAGCTGCAGATAAAGAGGCCAGTGCTACAAAGATTCTTGCAGAAGCCAAAGCAGCAGAAGCTGCAGCAGTCGGTATATCAGAAGCACAGGTTATTGAGGCGAAAGCACATGCAAAAGAAACTGAAGGAGATGTGCAGGCCAGAATTATTCTTTCAACATCGAAAGCAGAAGCCGAATCTATCAAACAAAAAGGTATGGCTGAAGCAAGTATTATTGAAGCAAAAGCTCAGGCTGCAGAGAAAGAAGGAATGGCTACTAACAGAGTAAACAGTGAGAAATTCTCTGTTGAAGCTAAAGGAATTGAAGAGAAAGCAGCAGCCATGAAAAAAATGGATGGTGTTGGCAAAGAGCATGAAGAGTTTAAATTGAAATTGAATAAAGATATTGAAATTGAGTTAGCTAAAATCAATATTCAGAAAGATATTGCCGAATCGCAGGCTAAAGTTATCAGCGAAGCACTTAAAGCGGCCAATATTGATATTGTTGGTGGTGAAACCATGTTCTTTAATCAAATTATGGGAGCCATTTCAAATGGGAAAAGTATTGACAAAGTTGTAGGTAATAGTCAAGTGCTAACTCAAATTAAAGATACTTTCTTTTCAAGTGAAGATGGACAGTCCTTTAAACAAAATATACAGAAGTTTATTGATCAGTTTGGAGTAAGTACTGAAGATTTGAAAAATCTGACATTGTCTAACTTGCTTTATAAAATAGGTAACCAGGCAGATTCAGAAGGAGATAAAAAGTCTATTTTTAATATGTTAGATATTGCCAAATCGTTAGGAGTTTCAAATAAGTCTGCTTCGGAAATTGGCATTGACAAATTATAGATTTTAATCAATCATTCATATTCAATCTCAGAAACAGACGAATTGATCTTATTCAGAACTGATTTTTTGAAAACTGCTATCATTTAGTTTCTCAAAATGAAGGATTCCTGGGATTGAAATAGAATATGTAAAGGCTAACAGCTGGCAGATTCCCACAAACTGCCAGCTGTTTCTTAATTTTTAAATGTCTTTGTACCCCATAAAACTAACATAACATCATGGCTGAAACCGTTGCCCCCAATGATATAGATCAAAGTGTTGTAGAACCTCAGTTAGAACAAGGCACTTACGAGATTATCCGAAACCGATTAAATCAACATGGTAAAGAACTTCAAAAACGTCTGGATTTATTAAATCAACAGCGTAAAAAGGTATTCGGATCCATAGAAACTGCATTAATCGGAAACGAGAGAATTACCACCGAGCATAATTGTGTTCCGGTGGATATGGTTACTATCGGACAATCATTCATTTTTGGTTATAATGTAATTATTGGATTGAAAACCGAGGTTGAGGTTTCTGATGTTTTTAGTGTGTATGGGTACAATTCCGAGGAACACAATTTTAAACAGCAAACTATTGACATACTGCTTTCAGATGAATTTGTTAAGGATTTCAAGAATCTTTATAAATACTATAAGGAAGCTCAATTTGTAAAATTTGCCAAGATTGGCCCTTCATTATTTTTGGTTTTTAGAACAGGAAAAGGTAAATATGATATTAAAACGCTAAAATTTGTTGTTCATAATGAGAGCTTAAAGTATATCGATAACAGAAGCGATCATGAATATGTATTTCCGGATCAACATGAGTTTAAGTGGGTAAAAACAACGCGGGATCAGCATGTGAAAGGTCAGTTTCCTCATATTTCAATTGAAGATCAGATTTTTGTGGAGACAACAGATGGTGATTTAACCATCAAAATCGAAAATAATACGGATACCGGGCAGGGTATTTATGCCGAAGAGGTGGATAATAAAACACAGACACTTGATGATGGTGAGTTTTATTATGCCATTATCGATAATCTGATTGTACTAAAAATTAAACCTTATCAGGAGGAAAATTACAGGTATATCATATACAATAAAAAGATACAACAAGCAATACGCGTTGATGCTTTGGAAGCTTCTTGTGTTTTACTGCCGGATAATCACGGTCTTATTTTTGCCAACGGGTATTATTTACAAACGGGTGAAATGAAAATCTTCGACAATGCGTTAACGGAGATGATGTATTTAAGACGAATTGCGTCTCCCAATGGTGAAGATTATCTGTATGTGTTTTTCAACCAGGCCAACGGAGAATATGTGTTGTTATCTTACAATATCATTTCGCAACAAGTTGAAACACCGATTGTTTGTCATGGATATTCATTATTTGAAAATGGAGAATTGTGCTATTTTAAAACCGATGGAACTCCACAAAAACACCACAATCTTCAAATTTGGAAAACACCTTATCTGGATAGCAACTTCGAATCCGAAATTCAAAAAAGCAATGGTTCCTATCTTAATAAAATAGGAAATAAGGATATTGTACGAGGAATGTCGGAGTGTAATGAAGTGCTTAAATTACTTCAGAAAGAAGATAGTTATTCAAATCTTTACTTCGATGTTAAAAAAATCGCCGGTGATATATTAGATTCTTATTATTGGATCGACCATGAAGAAACATCAAAGCTTAACGAGCCATTAAAAAGTATTAAGGATACTGCGACTAATGCAATTGAAGAGTACGATAAGGTTGTGGCCATTAAAAAGAATAGTCGTGATGAGGTCAATCGGGTTTTGCAATTGATTGAAGCGCTGACCACTAAAATTGGTATTTCAACTTTTGATTCTATTAACGATTATGTGAATATACTGGCAGAGCTAAGAACCCTACAGGGAGAAACTATTTCGTTGAAAGACTTAAGGTACGTGGATCTGGAACGCATCGTCAGAGAGGAAGATAAGTTGGTTGAGTATAATCAGGGTATCTCCAATAATTGCGTAAAATTTCTGCTTAAAAAAGAAGCTTTAGAACCTTATCTGAATAAAGTATCTGATCTTAAAGCCAATATTGAGAAGGTTAGTAAAGTTGTTGCTGCCAATAAAATAGAAGAGGATTTAAGCAATACCTCCAATGAATTGGAGATGCTAATCGAAATTGTTAGTAATCTGAAAATTGAAGATGCAACAGAAACAACTCGGATTATTGATAATATTTCAACCATTTATTCTAGTCTGAATCAGGTAAATGCATCCTTAAAGCGGAAAAGAAAAGAACTGTTAAGTATTGAGGGAACAGCCGAATTCAATGCACAGATTAAACTGATTAGTCAGGGATTGACTAATTATATTGATTTAGCTGATTCACCGGAGAAATGTGTGGAGTTTCAAACGAAATTAATGGTTCAGATTGAAGAGTTGGAAGGTAAATTTTCAGAGTTTGATGATTTTTTGGAAAAGATAAGTATCAAACGCGAAGAGATTTATAATTCGTTTGAATCGAAAAAAATAAGCTTAGTTGAAGCCAGAAATAAAAGGGCCAATACCTTGCTTCAATCATCAGAAAGAATATTGAAAGCCATTCAGAATCGGGTTTCTAAATTTAATGCGGTCAGCGAAATTAATGGTTATTACGCATCGGACCTTATGATTGAGAAACTCCGGAATATTGTGAGTGAGCTGATTGAACTTGAGGATTCTGTTAAGGCCGATACCATTCAAAGCCAGTTAAAAACAATTAAGGAAGATGCCATCAGGCAGCTCAAGGATAAAACTGAATTGTATGTCGACGGTGAAAATATCATTAAGTTCGGAACACATCACTTTTCGGTAAATACGCAGCCTTGTGAATTAACAATGGTGTATAAGGATGAGCATATGTATTTTCATCTGACCGGAACAAATTTTTATGAAAAAGTAAAAAGTACGGAATTCTATCAATATAAAGATCTCTGGAATCAGAGCATTCCTTCGGAGAATAGAGAGGTGTATCGGGCTGAATATTTGGCTTATAAAGTATTTGAAAAGTGTCAGGCAGATTTTAATGGAAACATTTTTAGCTTGAGTGAAGAAGATGTGTTAAGTGCCATTCGTGATTTTATGGCACAGCGATATAATGAAGGATACGTAAAAGGGGTACATGATCTGGATGCAGCTATCCTCATAAATGAATTGATCGAATTATCAAAATCAGCAGGATTGCTTAGGTTTTCAACAGAAGCCCGTGCTACTGCTAATTTGTATTGGAGCAGATTTGCTCAGGCAGAGCTGAAAGATAATTATTATAAACAGTTAAAGGGTGTGGGTGCTCTTTTGGCTGTATTTCCTGATGCAAAGGAGTTTACCTATATTATTCAAGAGTTGAAAGAAAACATTTCTCTGTTTATTGAAGAAACAGGATTGTTTGATAGTATACATGCCGATGAGGCTGCAGAATACCTTTTTCAGGAGGTTGTGAAAGATGACTCTTTTGTAATAGACCATGTGGCAGCTAATTTTTATGAAGGATTTATAGCGTATATCAAAGAAAAATCGGCTATGGCTCACTTTGATAATTCTTTAGCTGAGTTAAATGAAGCTTCTGCAGCACAATTTAAATTGATAAAGAAATGGTTAAATGCTTATATTTTTGCTACTCAGAATGAAGATAAAAATCAGTATATAGATGAAGTGGCGGTGCTGATCATGACTGATAGTTATGACAAAAAACAAATTATTAAGGCGAATTTGCGTAAAGCGCTCGAAGGATTTCAAGGCACGCATGCGGTATTGGAAGAGGGCAAATATGAGTTCAACTACAATCAGTTTGTTTTTAAAATGAAAGGATACGAAGTAAATACAGCCTTGCGATTTGCTGAGTTTACCCATATTAAAAAGGAATTGATCCAGGAATTTGAAGAGAGCATGCGCCTGCAGGAATTTAAACCACGGGTACTTTCGTCTTTTGTCAGAAATAAATTGATTGATAAGGTCTACCTTCCTTTAGTAGGTGATAACCTGGCTAAACAATTAGGTACCGCGGGAGAAGGAAAACGCACAGACCTGATGGGTATGCTATTATTAATTTCTCCTCCGGGTTATGGTAAAACAACTTTGATGGAATACATCGCCAGTCGACTGGGGATTATTTTTATGAAGATTAATGGTCCGGCAATTGGACATGGCGTTACCTCACTTGATCCTGCCGAGGCCGGAAACGCCAGTGCTCGTGAAGAACTGAATAAGCTTAACCTGTCTTTTGAAATGGGGGATAATGTAATGATTTATCTGGATGATATTCAGCATTGTAATCCGGAGTTTTTGCAAAAGTTTATTTCTCTTTGTGATGCACAACGTAAGATTGAAGGCGTATACAAAGGAAAAAGTAAGACCTATGACTTCAGGGGCAGAAAAGTGTGTGTGGTAATGGCAGGTAACCCATATACTGAAAGTGGCGATAAGTTTCAAATTCCGGATATGTTGGCCAACAGGGCTGATATTTATAACCTGGGTGATATATTGGGTGATACTGCTGATGTTTTTAATATGAGCTATATTGAAAATTCATTGACCTCAAATAGAGTGCTTAATCAACTGGCCAGTAAAAGTCACAATGATATTTACCCAATGCTTAAACTGGCTGAATCAGGAAGTAAAGACGGACTTGAATTTGAGGCCAGTCATACACCTGCTCAAATCAATGATTATGTAAATATCATTAAAAAGCTGACAACGGTTCGTGATGTTATTTCAAAGGTAAATCAGCATTATATTATTTCTGCTGCTCAGGCTGATGAATATAGAACCGAACCTCCTTTTAAATTACAGGGTTCCTATCGTAATATGAATAAGATTACGGAGAAAGTAGTTGCCATAATGAATGAAGATGAGTTGGAAACATTGATTATGTCTCACTATGAAGGGGAATCTCAAACCTTAACTTCGGGAGCAGAAGCCAATATGCTTAAATTTAAAGAAATAGTAGGAAAACTTAGTGAAGAAGAAGCCAGACGTTGGGAGGATATTAAAAATACATTCTGTAAAAACAATAAATTAAAAGCTGGGGGTAATAATCAAATGGCTCAGGTAGTTACCGGTATGGAGAGTATTAATGAGAGTATTAGTATGGTATCAGAAACGTTAAAAAAATGTATCTGGAACGGGTAGAGGAGTATTAAACCATAAAGGCAAATAAAATAGTATAATATGATTTCAATTAATGATTATTTCGATTCAGAAAAAGCGCAACTTGCTGTTTTAATAAAAATGGCAAAAATAGACAATGATGTTAAGGGATCTGAAAATATGTTTTTACGACTGATGGCCCGGAAATTAAATATCTCGGATCAGGATTTTGAAGAAATATATCAGAATGTAGATAAGTTTAATTACATACCACCTGCAAATCCTGAAGATAGATATGTCATGTTTTACATGCTGATACAAATGATGAAGGTGGATCTTTCTGTTGATTTGCAAGAAATCGAATTCTGTAAAGAAATTGGCAATTTATTATGCATCAACAAAAATAAAGTGGATGAAATTATTAAACTGTCCATTCTTAAGAATAAAGAGGTTGTTGGTTATGATGTGATACGTGAAATGTTGGTGGAATAGTTGGATGGTTCTGTAGAAATGAAATGTAGATAGGATTTCTCTTTTTTTTGCTGGTAGCATTGTTGGTATTAGTGTCTGATAGATAACCGCCATGTCAAATTACATAATATGACACGATTGCAAATCAGTCTTGATACCTGGTACTTTATACTTGTGTATATTAACAAAACACTAACAACTATCACATTTTTTCATTATTTATCTATCTACATTTAGCTCATCATTAACATCTTTATTTATACTATGATGAGGCAATCTACAAGTCATATTTTTTTGGTGCGACCAGCAAATTTTGGTTATAATTCTGAAACAGCGGATTCCAATCTTTTTCAAAATAAACCGGAGGATGAATCTTCCATTATCAAAGAAAACGCCATTGCTGAATTTGATGCATATATTGAAAAACTAAGATCAAATAATATTGATGTTACCGTTATTGAAGATACTTCTCAACCTGTAAAGCCGGATGCTGTATTCTCAAATAATTGGGGTTCCTTTCATGCTGATGGTACTGTGATTTTATATCCAATGGCAGCAGCCAACAGAAGGATTGAAAAACGCACTGAAATTTTGGAGTCTTTTAAAGAGAAATTTCTAATTAATAAAATTGTGGATTTGTCTCATTATGAAGAAGAGGGGAAGTTTTTAGAGGGAACGGGAAGTGTCATTTTCGACCATAGTAATAAGTATGCCTATGCATGCCTTTCTCCAAGGACCGATAAAGAAATATTTGAAGAAGTGTGTGCTATGTTGGGTTATAAACCTGTTTGTTTCACTTCTACAGATATAAATAATCAGGAGATTTATCATACTAATGTGATGATGTGTGTAAGTGACCAATTTTCAGTTATATGTTTGGAAAGTATAAAGGATGAAGATGAGCAGCTTCTGGTCATTCAATCCTTGGAAGAAACTGGTCATGAAATAATAGATATAACTGATGAACAGATGCGGAATTTTGCGGGTAATATGTTATCTGTTAATTCACTGGATGGTCAGGAATATCTTGTCATGTCGCAAAGTGCACACAATATACTTACAGAAGATCAAAAGGAGGCGATAGAAAGTTATTGCATAATGTTACCTGTATCTATCGATACCATCGAAACGGTTGGTGGTGGTAGCGCCAGATGTATGATTTCTGAGCTGTTCCTTCCTGTAAAAGAATAGAATTTATCAGATATATTTTCTCAAGTTATTGAGTTGTCAGCGGTAAATATTGTGTCAGTGGATCGATTGTTAGTGTGAAATGATGTTTTTTATTTAAGGATTCTTATTTCATCTTTTTGAGTTGCCTATTTCATTTTTGACCAAGCAGCCATTTCTGTATTTAAATGATACTGTATAATTTACGTATTATACTTATTTTTGAATCTATACGACTCATTAAGGTATCGGTGAAGTAAGAATTATATTTTTTATTTGGGAAACAGGTTTTTATGAGGGCATTTTTTTTATATATTCTATTATTGACAATTGTTTTTGCAAGTTGCAATAGTCATTCAAAAAAAGTGGTTTCACCCGAATCAGGAACAATCATTTATAAAGTTGATATTTTAGATAGCGGCGTAAGTGAAGGTTCAAGAAACTTTCTTCCAAACGAGCTGCACTTTATATTCAGAGATAATCAGGTCAAGCATTATTTAAAAGGTCATTTCAATATTTATTCCCTGTCATTAATTTCAATGTCTCCTCAGGATTCATGCGTTATATTATTTCAATTTATGGATAAATGTCTTATCTATTCTATGTATGATAAAAATTGTTTTTTTCTGTATGATCAGTATAAGCATGCAAAAATTAATCTTGATTATTCCGAAACGAAGAAGATAACAGGTTTTAATTGTAAGAAGGCACAAATATCCTATGATAATCATGAGCCTGTATTTGTTTATTATACCACAGAAATCAAATTGAATAATCCCAACAGGTATACCCCTTTATCTGCAATCCCCGGAGTATTAATGGAGTTTCCATTTGAATATAATGGGATCAAGCTGAATGTGTCCGCTATGCAATTCGATGATGACAAACCCTCCTCTAAAGAATTTTTAATTCCTGCTAGCGTTACTCAAAGCTCCAGGAGTGAGGTTGAAACCATGGTTCAAACACTAATGGATATTTTTTGAATGTTTAGGTTCAACTTCAATTCTGAAATCCGGATTGGACTAAAATATTGATTTCATTGTTAAATATTTCGGTTCAGATTGCCAGATCTGAAAACAAAAGAATTGTATATCAATCTTTTATGTCAATCTGAATGCTAAAAATTTTAATCGAACTCAGGATAATACTATTCAAAACGATCTTACGTTTATTCATTAAAAGAATTCTATCATTTACTTAGAATTAGGTAAAGCATTTATTATTTTTGCCTTTTCATAATGCTGTTTAAACAAAAACCATATAATGGCTGGAAAATCTAAAAAAACAAAGAATAAAAAAAACAATCCAATATTTAAAAATTTAAAAGAAAGGTTGAATGATTTCAGAATAAGATTCTTTTCCGGACTCTTTCTAATTATTTATGCTATCTTTTTATTTGTTGCTTTTTTATCCTTCGTATTTACCGGAGGGGCCGACCATAGTAAATTCAATATTGATTTTTTCGAGTTTATCTTTGATTCAGATATTAATGTTGAAAACTGGACAGGGAAGATAGGAGCCTATTTTGCTGATCTATTCATTAACTCAGGAATAGGAATAGCAGCGTTTATATTAGTTGTGGCATTAATTATTGTTGCTTTTAGGATGATTAATGTGAAGCTGGCACCCATACGTAAAGGATTGCTTCACTGTTTTTTCTTCGGTGCCTATATTTCTATATTATTAGGGTATATTTTTGTGGACTCCATAAATTCTCAATATCTGTTGCCAGGAGGAGAAATTGGATATTTTATGAGTAAATGGCTGGTGTCAGCGATTGGAAATGTAGGTGTCATTCTGTTTTTAATTTTTGCTCTGATTAGTTATTTCACTTTTTCTTTTGAGCAGTTTTTGCCCATACTTAAAAGAGTATTTGTATCTAAATCTGAGCCTGAAAAAATTAGTGAAAATACAGGTTTTCAGGATGACACAGAAATAAATTTGGTTCCTGAACCGGATAATAGTGATGATGTTTCATTGCTCATTTCAGAAGACGAGCCAACATCAGCAGAAGAAAAAGAAGAATACAAGGGAGAAGATTTTGTTGTGAAGCAGGTTGTTGTTGAGGAGGAACCTCAACCTATTAAAGAAGAAATAATCGGTTTAGAATTGGATATTTCAGGTAATAATGGATCTGATTTAGATGAAGAAGAGAGTTTTACCATAGAGAAACATGTTGAGGAAGAAAACTATGAGGTCATGGAAAACCTTCCTCAGGGAGATTATGATCCCACACTGGATTTATCATCTTACCAGCTTCCAACCATTGACCTTTTGGAAGATCATCATATAGGAAATGAGCCGGTTACAGATGATGAACTTAGTTCCAATAAAGATAAAATTGTAAATACATTAATCGACTATAAAATTGAGATAAAGAGCATCAAGGCTACCGTTGGTCCTACTGTTACTTTATACGAGATTGTGCCTGCTCCGGGTGTTCGCATATCAAAAATAAAAAACCTGGAAGACGATATTGCATTATCATTAGCAGCCTTGGGTATTCGTATTATTGCACCTATTCCCGGTAAGGGAACTATAGGTATTGAAGTGCCAAACAGTGAACCTGAAATCGTTTCAATGAAGAGTATTATCGGGGCCAAAAAGTTTCAGACTACTAAATTTGAATTACCTATTGCTCTTGGTAAAACTATAGCCAACGAAACCTTTGTTATTGATTTAGCAAAAGCACCTCATATGCTTGTTGCAGGAGCCACTGGACAAGGTAAATCGGTTGGGTTAAATGCTATTATCACCTCTCTGTTATATAAAAAACATCCATCGCAACTAAAATTTGTAATGGTTGACCCTAAAAAGGTAGAGCTTAATATTTACAGTAAAATTGAGCGTCACTTTTTAGCAAAGCTTCCGGATGATGAAGATGAACCTATTATTACAGATGTTCAGAAGGTGGTGAATACCTTAAATTCATTAACAATAGAAATGGATTCGAGGTATGATTTGTTGAAAAAAGCGCATGCTCGTAATATCAAAGAGTATAATCATAAATTCGTTAAACGGTCGCTTAATCCTGAAAACGGACACCGTTTCTTGCCATATATTGTTGTTATTATTGATGAGTTTGCCGACCTAATCATGACTGCAGGTAAAGAAGTTGAGATGCCTATTGCCAGAATTGCACAGTTAGCCCGTGCGGTAGGTATACATATGATTGTTGCCACTCAGCGTCCTTCCACCAATATTATTACAGGTGTAATTAAGGCCAATTTCCCCACAAGGGTTGCTTTTAAAGTTGCGTCAATGATTGACTCCAGAACTATTTTGGATTCACCGGGAGCTAACCAGTTAATTGGTAGGGGAGATATGCTTATTTCGCAGGGTAGCGATTTGGTTCGGGTACAATGTGCTTTTGTAGATACACCGGAAGTTGAAAAAATCAATGATTTTATCGGGGCGCAAAAAGGGTATGCCAGTGCTTTGTTATTGCCTGAATATGTTGGTGACACAACATCAAGTGAAGCAGGCGAGGTTGATATGAGTAATAAAGATGCCTTTTTTGAAGAAGCTGCCAAAGTGGTTGTGGCCAACCAGTCAGGTTCAACCTCACTTATTCAGCGAAGGTTTTCAATTGGTTATAACAGAGCCGGACGTATTATTGACCAGCTCGAAGCTGCAGGAATTGTTGGGCCTTTTGAGGGAAGTAAGGCCCGTCAGGTTCTTGTTCCTGATGAAGTATCACTGGAGCATGTTTTAAGAGGACTTTAAAACGTGGTATTGTTTTTGAATGATCATGCCAGAATGATAAATAAACTTGTTACTAGAAAATGAATATATAATATGAAGAAAATAACATTATTAATAGCTTTAATTCCGTGTCTTTTATTTGCTCAAAATCCTGAAAAAGGAAAGGAAATTTTAGATAAGGTAACTGAAAAAACAAAGACTTATAAAACGATTAAAGCGGATTTTTCCTTTAGTATGGTAAATACTCAGGAAGAAATAAATGAGAGCTACGAAGGAAAAATTTCAATTAAGGGTGATAAGTATCGCGTAAACCTGATGGATGTAGATACTTATTTTGATGGCAAAACTTTATGGACACATATGATTGATTCTGAGGAAGTAAATGTGGATGAGCCGGATCCCAATGATGAGGAGACACTGAATCCTGCAACTATCTTCACCATTTATCAAACAGGTTTTAAATATGCCTATTTGGGAGAGCAACAACATGATGGTGTTACTGTATATGCCATTGATCTTTTTCCAATAAACAGAGATAAACCATATTCAAGAATCAAGCTTCAAATTAAAAAGGATGATATGCAGCTTTATAGTATTGAGCAAATTGGTAAAGACGGCAATAACTATACTATTAAAGTTAAAAATATGTTGACCAATACTCCTATGAATGATAGCATGTTTGTATTTAATCAGGATGCGAATCCGGATGTGGATATTATTGATATGAGGTGAGTTAATGAGGCTTTCTCATTAATTTAAGATTTGATTTAAATGAGGGAATGTATACAGACTGATATACATTCCCTTCTTTACAACCCTGAATTTTCAGGTAAAACATGGGGTTAATATCCCCATCCTTAGGGATTTTTTATTGATACCAAACTATTTATATTGCAGATTGTTCTTTAATAAGTAACAATTGAAAGTATGATTTTAGATTTTATATATAAATTTTTTACAGAATTAAGCTATCTGGTAAATGCAATGTCTCCATATTTACTATTAGGATTCTTTTTTGCCGGAGTTTTAAAGGTGTGGTTTCCTCAACATTGGATTGATCGATATATGGGGAAAAGTAATATACGGTCGGCAATTAATACCGCCCTTATTGGTATTCCTTTACCTTTATGTTCTTGTGGTGTAATACCTACCGGTATTTCTTTCTATAAAAACGGAGCATCAAAAGGAGCCAGTGTTTCTTTTCTGATATCAACTCCTCAAACAGGAGTCGATAGCGTGTTAGTAACCTATTCGTTATTGGGATTACCCTTTGCATTGATGAGAGTAATCATTGCATTAATTACCGGAGTTATTGGTGGTGTAGTTACTAATTTTACTTCGAAGAAAGATCAGGCAGATGTAGAAACGCAATCATCCGGTTGTTGTTCAACAGGTACAGTAAAGTCAAATCATTCAATTGCCCGTGTTTTTCAATATGGGTTTAATGAATTTCTGATGGATATTGCAAAATGGCTTATTATCGGTATTCTGATCGCAGCACTTTTATCCTCTATAATTCCCGATGATTTTTTTAGTATGTATATGGATAATGAGTTGTTAAGCATGTTTACTGTGCTGCTGGCTTCAGTTCCGTTGTATTTGTGTGCAACAGCTTCAGTTCCTATTGCTGCTGTATTAATGTTGAAAGGATTGTCACCTGGTGCTGCTCTTATATTTCTAATGGCAGGTCCTGCGACTAATGCTGCAACTATCACAGTTATTAAAAAAGTGTTTGGAAACCGTACTTTGTTTAGTTATCTAGGTTCAATAATAGGAGGCGCAGTTATTTTCGGATTTATGATAAATCATTTTCTGCCAGTAGATTGGTTTCAAATGGCTACAGGTTCGCACCTTCAGCATCAACATGAATTGCTTCCGGGTTGGATGAAAATAGTATCATCCATTATTCTGGTTATGCTAATCATATACGGATATATTAAAAAGCATTTGTTTTTAAAAAAGCAAAAAAAGCTTTCTCAGGTAAAAACAGTTTTGTTTCAGGATAATAACCCAAAACAGTCAACTGCAGCAGTCAGTTTTTCGGGTAATCAATTTTCATTTGCCGGAAATAATAAAAGTACAACTTATAGGGTTGAAGGAATGACATGCAGTCACTGTAAAGCCAGTGTAGAGAATAATCTTAAAAAATTAGATGGCATCACTTCTGTAACAGCTACCCCTGCAATAAATACAGTGGAAGTAACAGGGACAAATTTGGATGAGAAAAAAATTGAGGATACAATCAATGGTTTAGGTTATTCATTTTTTGGGAAAAAATAATTGAATGACTTAGTGGGATAATATACTTTCATTAAAAAAATATTGATATTTTTACCCCCTTAATAATTCAACCTAAATTCTATTAATGAAACAAATTAGACTATTCTTGTTCCTGGCAGTGTCACTATCCTTCTCATTATCTGCTGTGCATGCACAGGATATTATTGTAAAAACCAATAACGATTCCATTCAGTGTATTGTTAAGGAAATCGGTGATGATGAGGTAAAATATATTAATCCAACGATTAGCGAAACAATCTTATTTGGGATTGATAAAAATGAAGTGAAGTTAGTCCGCCTGGCTAATGGAAATATTCTTGAATTTTCGCACTCTTTATATGGAGAGTCAAATTATGTATCCGATAAAAAGCATAATTTAAAAGTTAACTTTCTCTCGCCATTGTTTAATAGTACAAATATATGTTATGAGCGGAGTATAAAACCAGGCAGTAGTTTTGAAACAACAATAGGGCTAATTGGCGTAGGATGGGATACTGAGGATTATAATGATAAAGGTGTGTTTGTTAAAATGGGCTATAAGTTTATTAAAAGCCCTGATTATTATATCAAGGGACAACGTTTTGCCCATATTTTGAAGGGAGCTTATTTTCGACCGGAATTGGCTATTTCTTATTATTCCTATGACAATTATGACTATTTTATGTGGATTGGAGAGGGGAGTACAAGAGAAACTAATTTGATGGCTGCCGTTTTATTGAATTTGGGAAAACAATGGGTTATTGAAAATGGATTTGTAATTGATTGGTTTGGTGGCGTTGGTTATGGATTTGGAAAAAACGATAAAGATCATGGTTTGCACAAAGCATTTATTGGTGGAGTAGATGAATTTCCTCTTGTCCTTACAATGGGTTTAAGAGTGGGGTGGAATTTTTAACCCACCATCAGGCTAATGTTTAAAATCAAACAAATAATCTTGAATTATAACATATAATTAATTGATATTTTTACGGCACTATAATTTTATAGTGCTTTTTTTAATTTAAAAATAATTACTACAATGCAATTTAATATTCAACCTTTACATTCCACATTAACCGAAGAGTTAAAACATAAAATTAATACCAAAACGAAACCTTTGGGATCGTTGGGTAAACTTGAAGATATTGCACTTAAAATAGGTCAGATACAAAACACAACAACGCCTGAACTTGAGAATCCTGCCATTTTGGTTTGTGCAGGAGATCATGGCATTACAAAAGAAGGTATTAGTCCTTTCCCTCAGGAAGTTACTTTTCAAATGGTAATGAACTTTTTACAAGGAGGAGCTGCGATAAATGTGTTTACCCGTCAAAATAATATAAAGCTTATTTTAGCAGATGCCGGGGTAAACTTCAAGTTTGAATCGCATCCAAACCTGATTGATGCTAAAGTGAAAATGGGAACACAGAATTTTGCAAAACAAGCTGCGATGAGTATTGAGGATTGCAAAAAAGCTATTGATAATGGCTCTTCAATAGTGGAAAATCTTCATCAATCAGGTACGAATATTATTGGGTTTGGCGAGATGGGTATTGGAAATACAACCTCGGCTTCGGCTTTGTTATGTGCCTATAGCAAATGTTCGGGAAGTGATGCCGCAGGAGCAGGCACAGGTCTTGATGATAAAGGGATTTTGCATAAAGCGGATGTGTTGGATAAAGCGATTGATTTTCATAAAAATGTAACTGAGCCATTGGATGTGTTGGCTACCTTCGGAGGGTTCGAAATCGCTACCATTACGGGTGCGATGTTAAAAGCTGCTGAATTAAAAATGACTATTATGATTGATGGTTTTATTATTACGTCAGCATTGCTTGCCGCCAGTCAAATCAATAATAATGTGTTGGATTATTGTATTTTTTCGCATAAATCACACGAAAAAGGGCATAGCTTAATGCTAAAATATTTGAATGCAGATCCTATATTAGATATTTATATGCGATTGGGAGAAGGTACCGGAAGTGCGGTTGCCTATCCAATTATTCAAAGTGCAGTCAACTTTTTAAATGAAATGAGTAGTTTTGAAGATGCGGGCGTGTCAGATAAAGAGTAATACCTGTTTCATTATGAAATTAGTGTTAAACTTTTTAGACAAGGCTCAGAATTGAGTCATAGCCATAGCTACGCCGAAATTTTGAAACGCAGAATAAAAAGCTCAAAATGGAATTATAACGCTAATATCATGGTGATATTGGTATAAGTATTCATAGTTTTTACAATTCGGTAGATTGAGACAAATAAAATTATTTTTCACAGCTCTTATGTTTCTTACCCGTTTACCAGTACCAAAATGGGTAGGATATTCTGAGGATGATATTAATAAGTGTAATCGGTTTTTCCCACTTATAGGTATACTGATTGGAGGAGTTGGAGCATTAGTATATTGGCTTGGTGCTTTTTTATTTCCAATACCTATTGCAGTGATTTTATCGATGGTAGCTACAATACTATTGACGGGTGGTTTTCATGAAGATGGATTTGCGGATACCTGTGATGGATTTGGAGGTGGCTGGTCGAAAGAGAAGATTCTGGTTATCATGAAAGATTCCAGAGTTGGGGCCTATGGTATGATAGGAACCATTTTGCTTTTGTTACTGAAGTTTTATGCAATCGTCTCTTTGCCGGTTTCATTAATAGTTCCGTCAATTATTGCTGCACATGCCATTAGTCGTACTTTTGCAGTAACAACAATGTTTACTTTGCCTTATGTTAGAGAGGATGAGAGTAGTAAATCAAAACCTGTAACTAAAAATTTGCATTATATTGATTTATGGTTGGCAGTGATCATAGGATTGTCTTCCTTATTGATTTTCAAGAATTGGATGGTGTATCTGACCATAATTCCTTTGCTGATTACTAAATTTTGGTTAGATAAGTACTTCAAAAAGTGGATTGGTGGATATGTAGGTGATTG
This sequence comes from Marinilabiliaceae bacterium, assembly GCA_050290065.1. GTDB lineage: Bacteria > Bacteroidota > Bacteroidia > Bacteroidales > Marinilabiliaceae > Saccharicrinis. The sequence continues at coordinate 7,395 of JBNKGY010000025.1, read as the reverse complement.
TTTGGGAGCAATTCAACAAGTTACTGAAGTGGTATTTTATTTAAGCCTTATTGCATTAGGTTCGGTACTTGAACTGATGATGATGTAAAGGAGCTTATTGTTTTTTCATTGAGTAGATTGTAATAAAGTGAAGTAAAATTGAATTAAACAATGAAAGAGATTTATCTAATACGACATACAACACCCAATATTAAGCCCGGGATTTGTTATGGAGCCTCCGACGTAGATGTTAATGGAGAATTTGAAGAGGAAGCAGAATCTATCAGAAAAATTCTTTCAGATTTTAAACCTGATCATTTATTCTCTAGTCCTTTAAAACGGTGTGCTAAGCTGGCGGATTATCTATTTCCAAATGATCAAAAGTATTTGGATGACAGGTTAAAAGAAATGAATTTTGGGAAGTGGGAACTTGGAGAGTGGCAGGATATTGATAAAGAAGAGATGGATATCTGGTCTTCGGATTTTGTGAATTTAGTGCCTTCAACAGGAGAGAGTTTTCAAGAGGTATTTAACAGGATGGTATCTTTTTTTGAAGAGAAGATTCATTCATTACCTGATCAATCTAATTCTGCTATAGTTACGCATTCCGGAATTATCAGATGTGTTTTAGCACATCATTTATCCATCCCATTAAATAAAATTTTTCGGCTAAAGATTAATTTCGGAGCTGTCGTCAAATTAGTCATGCATAAAGAGTATTCTGAAATTGAATTTCTTAAACCATAGTACAATCCAATTTTATCATATTAAATAAATTAACTATTGATACTAACCTGAATCCAAAAAATTATGCAGAACTCAGGTTACCACATACTTTTTGATAACAGTTAATGGCAAAAATAATTTTTATAACAGGAGGTCAGCGTTCAGGTAAAAGTTCATATGCCCAAAAACTAGCTTTGCAGCATAGTGAACATCCTGTATATCTGGCTACATCCAGAATATGGGACGAGGAACACCAGGAAAGGATTAAACGGCATCAAGCCGACAGGGATGAAAGATGGGAAAATATTGAAGAAGAAAAATACCTGTCGGAACATGATTTTGAAGATAAAACAGTACTTGTTGATTGTGTTACCTTATGGCTTACTAACTTTTTTTTCGATAACGCTAGTGATATAGAAAAATCCTTAAACGAAGCAAAAGACGAATTTGAAAAACTGATCTCCCAGAATGCAAATTATATCATTGTAAGTAATGAAATAGGATTAGGTGGTATGCCGGAAAACGAGATACAAAGGAAATTTACAGATTTGCAAGGATGGATGAACCAATATATTGCCCAAAAATCAGATGAAGTGTATTTGCTTGTTAGTGGAATCCCTCTGCAGGTAAAATAATTTACATACAAATGAAGGAATATTTCTTAATCGACGTCTAAAATTTAAATAGCAAACAGTTATTGATTTTAAACAATTAAAAATTATTCCATGAAAAAAATATTAGTATCTATTATTGCTGTATTGGCATTGAGTTTTTTTACTTCAGCAATGGCTCAGGGACCACAGGGAAAGATGACTCCGGAAGCGAGAAGTAAAAAGCAAACAGAACAAATGAAAACAGATCTGGGCTTAACGGAGGATCAGGTTGTGAAAGTGGGAGAAATCAATTTGAAGTTTCATAAAAAAGTACAAGAGGCTCGGAAAGAAGTTATTGACAGGACTCAGATGCGTGAGAAAATGAAGCCTGTTAGAGATGAGCATATAGCTGAATTGAAGAAGGTTTTAACCGAAGAGCAATTGAAGAAATTTACTAGCTTGATGGAGGAGCGAAGAAAAAATGGTGGCAAAAACGGACAACGTAGAAGAGCTCAATAGGGTAAATATTCGTATGATATTAAAATTAAGGGGACTGAAAAGGTCCCTTTTTTATTGTATTCTGGTTTTCGATACAGCTGGTAATAAGTTGTATCCTATTTAAGGAAGTGACTGTAAAATGAACTCTGTCTATAATTGAATAAATTTTAATTTTGCAGATTATAGCAAGGAAGAAAAAAAGCCCAGAGTATATTGCGATGCGAGATTTAGCAATGGAGCAATTGAAATGCGATAACTCCTTCCACTCTTTTTATCCAAATTATTTACTTACATATATAGGTACTTTATATAACTGATCTCCTCTTCCCATACAATTGATCCTTTTATTCAGGATATTCCCATTTTCGTCAATCAATGTTATTTGATGCCATCCGGGAGAGGGTTGAATAGTCATCTGATGTACGTAACTTGTTTCTCCCAAGTAGGCATCATCTAAGTGCCAAAAGACTGTTGAGGTGGGATTTTTGTGTGCCACCTTAAAAACAACAGCCTGAACATTTCCATCAATACCCATAGGGAGATATAAGTTTGTGTTGGATTGTGGATAAATAAATTCCATTACCATCTCTTTTTCCACTTTGCAATCTTTATCAAAAGAGGGTAATTTTTTGTATAATGGATGATTTTTGCGGTAGTACCATTCCATTACCGGAGGAAGTGTAAACCAGGGTTCATGCTTCATTAACAAAACTGGATAGCAACTGGAATTGACCCGATGTGTTCGCTCTTTATTTAAATGTATGAGTTGATGATAAGGACATATATCGCCTTTTTCTCCTTGGTGAGGCATATACAAACTATCTGTTTCACAGTATGGACCGGCTTTGTATCCTGATTTTTTGCAAATAGTCATTTGCGTCAGGTCGTCGTAAGGCGTTTCAAACCAGCTTGTAGAAGGTAGGTGTTGGAAGATGTCAAACATTATGGGACCCGCTGTTGTGCCACCGACAATTCCCGGGCGGCCTTCTCCCGTTGCATTTCCAACCCAAACACCAACTACATATTCCGGTGTTATGCCAATGGCCCAGGCATCACGATATCCAAAGCTGGTACCTGTTTTCCATGCAATTTTCCTGCTCGAAGAAAATGACTCCCAGCCCATCTCTTCAACCGGACGTGAAACATTGGTTAATGCTTCAAAAGTATAGTAAAGTGCACCAGCACTAAAAACAGGGCATATGTCTGATTGATCATGGTAGGTAATACTGTCATTCTTAAACAGGAAAGGTTTTTGATATTCATTCCCATAATACAGGCTATTGGTAGTATTGAAATTTATTAAGGTTCGTGCCATGGAGGCATACGAGCCAGCTAATTCAAATAAGCTAACTTCAGCACCTCCCAAAATTAATGATAATCCATAATAATCGGGGTTTTGTTTTACTGTACTCAATCCTGATTTTTGCAAAATGTTACAGAACTTACCTATATCATATTGCTCTAACAATTTCACTGCCGGAATATTTAAAGATCGGCTTAGTGCTTCATCAGCAGGAACCGCACCGGAGTAGGTTCGGTTATAGTTTTTGGGTGCAAAGTTTTTGTAGTAAGTAGGTACGTCTTCAATCAACATTTTGGGTAATAGTTGACCACTTTGCATTGATGCTGCATATAAAAGTGGTTTTAAAATACTACCCGTACTGCGTTGTGCCTGAATAATATCTACATGATTCTGATGAAATTCGTTTTTAATAGGTTCGGTGTTACCACAATAGGCTAATACTTTGCCTGTTTTAACATCCAAAACGATAGCGCATGCATTATGTATTTCGTTGAGTCGTAATTTTTGATGGTGAAAATGAATGGTCTGATTGACTCTGTTTTGAAGCTTGTAATTAAGGTTTAGCTTATAGATTTTACCTTCCTCTTTTTTTCTGCAATAATCGAGTAAGTGAGGAGCAATCTGGGGCAGGGGATATGGATGTTCAGGAATAGGTTCTTCGAAAGATACCATATACGTTATTGAGTCAATTTTACCTTTGGCTAATAATTTAGCAAGCAAAAAGTCCCTTTTCTTTTTTAATAGTCTCCTGTTTTTACCAGTATGTATAAGACCCGGAGCATTGGGCAATACGGCAAGCATTGCGTTTTCAGCCCAGGTAAGCTGGTGAGGAGATCGATGAAAATATCTCCAGGCTGCAGCTTCAAGTCCCACTACATTTCCTCCGAAGGGAGCATGGGTTGCATAAAGGTTAAGTATTTCATTTTTTGAATAGGATAATTCGAGCCTTAATGCCTGAATGATTTCGATACACTTATTAAGTATAGTTCGGTTGCGTTGAGTGGCTAAGCGAACGATCTGCATGGTGATAGTACTTCCCCCACTAATCACTTTGCCTTGTGAAATATTCTGGCTTAAAGCCCTGGATAGGGATATCGGATTAACTCCGGGGTGTTTATAAAAGTATTCATCTTCAAATAACAATAGGCATTCAATGAATTTTTCAGGAACTGAATCCCCGGCAGGGAACCTCCATTGTCCATCTTTAGCTATATGAGCACCTAAAAGTTTTTCCTGATTTGAATAGATGACTGTTGAGTAATTAACTTTGAATAATGGCAAAGAAATAGAGACCCAAAATAGCAATAGGATGATAACTGACAGGGCTATTATTAACACCCGGCTGTTAGGAATTTTCTGAATATATTTTCTGAAATATAGTTTCAAAGTGTTGTAAATTGAATGAGGAAAAACAGAAGCCCAATTTAATTAAATTTTAAGTGTCAGAAAATAATTGAGCATATCCAATAAAGATGATTATTCATTTCAAGGAAAAAGTTTTTGTTAAATGCTCTTTTCTTAAGTGCTTCTGCTCATTTTTTGTTTTCAAAATAGTGAACTATATGAATTATCGTTATTTAGAGGTTGTGAGTAAACTTATTTAAAGGTACATTTGTGTAAAACGCAATTAAATTAAATTATGAATTCAAACTTTCAATCACAAAATCCATTGTTGGATAAGATATTGAAGAATATCAAATTTATTGTAATTGGAGTAATTGTTCTTGTTCTTTTGAGTGGATCCTTTTTTAGGGTTGAACCAGAGGAAGTTGGAGTAATTCTTCGATTTGGTAAGTATAGAAAAACAGTTGATCCCGGCTTAAATTACAAGGTTCCATTTATAGAATCAGTATATAAAGTTCCGGTTGAGCGACAACAAAAACTCGAATTTGGATTCCGTACTTCAAGTGCTGGAGTTAGATCTGAATATACACGACGAGGTACACTTGATGAGTCGTTAATGCTGACAGGAGATCTTAATCTTGCCGACGTAGAATGGGTAGTTCAATATCGTATTGACGATCCTTTTAATTACCTTTTTAAGGTGAGGAATCCTGAATCGACCTTAAGAGATATAGCAGAATCCGCTATGCGTCAGGTGGTAGGTGATCGAACTGTAAATGAGGTGCTAACAGTTGGTAGAGCCGAGATAAGTGGTCGATTAGAAGAGTTAATGCAGCAAGTTTGTCGTGAATATTCAATAGGTGTTAAGATAGAGCAAGTGGTATTGCAGGATGTGAATCCTCCAGAGCAGGTTAAGGCTGCGTTTAATGCAGTTAACGAGGCTCAGCAGGAAAAAGAAACCTTGATCAATCAGGCTAAGGCAGAGTATAACAAAGTAATTCCTAAGGCATCAGGTCAGGCTCAGGAAACGATTCAAATGGCAGAAGGATATGCTACTGAGCGAATTAACAATGCAAAGGGAGATGTAGCCCGCTTTAATGCGCTTTATACTGAGTATATTAAAGCACCGGAAGTAACAAGGCGTCGTATTTACCTGGAAACCATGGAAGAAATCCTTCCTAAACTGGGTCAAAAGATTATTACCGATGAAAGTGGAGCTAATGTATTACCATTGTTGCAAATGCAACTAAACACAAAAAACAGTTCAGGAAATGGAAAATAAAAGATATATAATATCAATTGTAGTAGGGGTGCTCGTACTCTTTTTTCTATCAACCGGCACTTATATTGTTAATGAAACAGAACAGGTTATAGTAACGCAATTTGGTAAGCCCATTGGTAAACCGGTTGTTACTCCGGGCATCAAATTTAAAATACCATTTATTCATACCACCAATTATTTTGATAAGAGATATTTGGAATGGGATGGTGATCCAAATCAGGTGCCAACGAAGGATAAGAAATTTATTTTTGTAGATACGTATGCACGTTGGCAAATTACTGATCCGCTTCAGTTTTTTAAAAGGTTGACTAATGAACGTGGTGCTCAATCTCGTTTAGATGATATATTGGATGGTGAAACCAGAAATTATATTGCCAAGCATAATATTGAAGAAGCAGTTCGTTCAAGCAACCGAACTCCAACATCATCAGGAGTTATAGGTGAGTTGATAGGGGATAGCTTAATGACTATTAAAGTAGGTCGTGAAAAAATTCAGGATATGATTCTAAAAGCAGCGAACCAACAAGCAACTGATTTAGGTATTGAGATTCTGGATTTCCGTTTTAAAAGAATCAACTATGTTGAAGATGTTCGTACTCAGGTATATGAACGTATGAAAAGTGAGCGTAATCGTATTGCTGACAAATTTCGTTCGGAAGGACAAGGAGAAGCTTCCAGGATCAATGGAGAAAAGGATAGAGAACTTAAGCGAGTGCTTTCTGAAGCTTACAAAACAGCAGAGGAAATAAAAGGTAAGGCAGATGGAGAGGCTGCAGCTATTTATTCCAATGCTTATAATCGTTCAGCACAATCACGCGAATTGTATAGTTTCGTGAAATCAATGGATGCATATAAAAAGACCTTTGATAGCCAAACAAGTATTATACTTTCATCTAATAGTGAATTTTATAAGTACTTGAAATCTATTAAATAAATTAAGATCATAGTATAAATAAGTTCGTAGGGAAATTTGATGATCAGGTTTCTTTACGGGCTTTTTTATTTGCTTCATTTTATTTCATAATTATTGCTGCATTCAGCATTGTTCAAGCAAGCTTGACTCTACACTCACTTATCGCAATAATTTATCCTTTGTATAGACTCAGAGTCTTTAAAATTATCTAACGCCAACGTCATAGCACAATTGGTATAAACCCCAATCTTTCTATAATTTGACGAAAATATCACACTTTTTTGCGGGATTTATGAAATACAATTATGTTATTACCGTTTACTTTTGATAAGAGATTTAATCAGAAGAATTTTATAATGACAAATAAAGTGAATTGGGTATTGTTGGTTGTAATACTGATGCTATCAATATTATCTGTGGCAGCTTAAAATTAGTTAGAAAAAAGAGAAATTGTACCATTAGATTCTATTGTGCTAAGTGATCCCTGCATCTTGGTTGATCAAAATACACAGATTTATTATATGACCGGAAACGTGGGGTATTTGGAAAAGTAAAGATTTAAAAAATATGGAGTGGTGCCTATCATGATGCAAAAACAGATCCTGAATTATGGATGGGAGAAAGACCCATGATATGGGCGGCAGAGTTACATCAATACAAGGATAAATATTACTAACCTCAGTTCGATTGAAATTAAAGAGCTCAGATTTTATTAAATGATTGATATACAATATATAATTTTGAAGCATAGCGAGCT
>JBNKGY010000024.1:0-29057 GCA_050290065.1 Marinilabiliaceae bacterium | reverse complement strand
GCGTTATTTTTTGCGATGCAAAGATAAGTTCTTTTTAATGTAAATTGCAAATAATATAATAAAAAAATAAATAAAAATTTATTTCTCTCTGGATATCAACCTCCTACATCAAAAGTTCTTCGTTTCAATTCAAAATCATTACCCAAATATAACCTTCTCACCTCAGAATCCTCGGCTAATTCTTCCGCGGTACCAGCTTTTAAAATATTTCCTTCAAACAATAAATAGGCTCTATCGGTAATAGATAAGGTTTCATGTACATTATGGTCTGTAATCAGAATTCCAATGTTTTTATACTTTAACTTAGCTACAATTTCCTGAATATCCTGCACCGCAATGGGATCTACTCCTGCAAAAGGTTCATCAAGCAAAATAAATTTAGGATTAATAGCCAAAGCTCTTGCAATTTCACAACGCCTTCTTTCTCCACCAGACAGCTGAATACCCAGACTTTTACGAATATGACCTAAACTAAATTCATCCAAAAGCTCCTCTAAACGTTGTTTCTGGTATTCTTTTGTAAACTTAGTCATCTCAAGTACTGCCTTAATATTATCTTCAATACTCAGCTTCCTGAATACTGATGCCTCTTGAGCCAGATAACCAATTCCTCTTTGTGCTCTTTTATAAACAGGCTCATTGGTAATAATCTGGTCATTTAAATAAATCTCCCCGGAATTAGGCGTAACCAATCCCACAGTCATATAAAATGTGGTTGTTTTACCTGCTCCGTTTGGACCAAGTAACCCCACAATCTCTCCTTGCTCCACCTTAACAGAAACTCCTTTTACAACAGTCCTGCTTTTGTATTTCTTTACAAGATTATCTGTGTGTAATACTAAATTATTGTCCGACATATTATTAATAGTATATTATTCAACAGAAGCTTCTTCCTCCGCTTTGGCTTTTTTCCTTTCAATATTAGCTGCTATCAGAATACCACCTTCATATAAAAATATTAAGGGGAAACATACCAACACCTGACTGATTACATCAGGTGGTGTGATAATAGCTGCCAATAATAAACTTACAACAATGGCATGTCTGCGGTATTTTTTCAAAATCTTTGCAGTAACTAAACCAACCTTTGCAAGAAAATAAATCAACATGGGTAACTCAAAAATTATACCACCTGCCAACACAATAGAACTTACCGTTGAAATATACGAACCTAAGTTTAAAATATTTTCCACTTTATCACTAACATGATAATTGGATAAAAAATGAATGGATAAAGGACAAATGATATAATAGGCAAACAAAACTCCAACCGAAAACAATATGGAAGCAAAAAAAATAGCTCCCTGGGAATGTTTCACTTCTTCCTGATACAATGCCGGTTTAATAAATCTCCAAAACTCCCAGAAAATATATGGAAATGCAACTAATAATCCGGCAATAAATGAGATTCGCAAATGAGTGGTAAACTGCCCGGACATTAAAATATTCTGAAATTTAATTTTCTCCTGATTAATACACAATGCAGGCATATTTAATTTTCCTGCCAATTCACATAAAGTTGCATTGGTAAAAAAATCAGGGTCGCTGGGACCAAAAATCACAACATCAAAAAGAAATTCTTTGTATAAAAAGGCAAAAATTGAAACCACAAAAACAGAAACAAATGAACGAACTATATGCCACCGAAGTTCTTCCAGATGTTCCAAAAAAGTCATTTCCTCATTTTTCATTAAACACTATTGTTTGAGAAATATAAAAAATCAATGCATCCATCCCGTTTCATATAAAAACAGAATAAAGTAATTATGCTGCGAAGATAGTATAGTAAATTCACAAAGACAATTATTGAAATTAACAGATTTAATTATTACTTTCATGATATACAATCCCTAAAACAATCTTACATACACCAGTTTATAAGGGGTAAGCTGAATAAACAGAACAATTTTTGTTGAAAAGTATGTTTTTAATTGAAGAAGAAGTATTTTTGTTTCAAGTGACTAAATTTGGAATAAGAAACTTTTAGCCTTTGAATTTAATTTTCAATTCAAAGGAGGGTAAAAAAAATATTATGGGAAAAAAGGTTGATCTTGGCGCTCATTTAAAAAAACATTTTGGGTTTGATACTTTTAAAGGGAATCAGGAAGACGTAATTGAAAACATTCTAAATGGGAATGATACTTTCGTATTAATGCCAACAGGGGGAGGGAAATCATTATGCTACCAACTACCGGCCTTAATTCTTCCAGGAACGGCTATCATTATTTCTCCACTAATTGCTTTAATGAAAAACCAGGTTGATGCCATACGAAACATCAGTGAAGATGATGGCATTGCTCACTTTTTAAATTCATCATTAACAAAAGCTGCCATAACAAAAGTGAAGGAGGATATGCTCTCGGGCAAAACAAAACTACTTTACGTTGCTCCGGAATCACTTACCAAAGAGGAGAATATCGAATTCCTTAAGCAAGTTGAGATTTCTTTTTACGCTGTTGATGAAGCTCACTGTATATCTGAATGGGGTCATGATTTCAGACCCGAGTACAGAAGAATCAGACCCATCATTGAAGAAATCGGCGAAAAACCTTTAATAGCACTTACTGCAACTGCAACACCAAAGGTACAGATTGACATACAAAAGAGTTTGGGAATGACTGGTTCAATGGTGTTTAAATCATCTTTTAACCGCCCAAATTTATACTACGAAATACGCGCTAAGAAACATGCTACCAAGCAAATCATTAAGATACTCAAAGAAAATACCGGTAAATCAACTATAATATATTGCTTAAGCAGAAAAAAGGTTGAAGAGCTGGCTGAGGCACTATCCGTAAATGGCATAAAAGTACGACCATATCATGCAGGTATGGATGCTTCTACAAGGGCTGGAAATCAGGATGCCTTTTTGATGGAAGAAACTGATGTAATTGTAGCGACTATTGCATTTGGGATGGGAATAGATAAACCAGACGTACGATTGGTAATCCATTATGACATACCTAAGAGTCTTGAAGGCTATTATCAGGAAACAGGACGTGCCGGTAGAGATGGTGGAGAAGGAAGATGCATCACATTTTATAGCTATAAGGATATTCAAAAGCTTGAAAAATTTATGCAAGGCAAGCCCATTGCTGAGCAAGAAATTGGGAAACAGCTTTTACTTGAAACAGTATCTTATGCTGAATCATCCATTTGTAGAAGAAAAATTCTTTTACATTATTTTGGGGAAAAATATAAAGAAGATAATTGCGATACATGCGACAACTGCGTTCATCCGAAAGAACAAAGTGAAGGAGAACCATTTGTTTGCCTCATGATAAAAACAATTCTGGCATTAAAAGAAAGATTTAAAGCAGATTATCTGGTTCCTTTCATAGCTGGCAGAGGAACATCGGCCATTAAATCATACAAACATCATGAACATGAACTTTTTGGTGCCGGTAAAGAGAAAGAAGAGAAATACTGGAATGCTGTAATAAGACAACTTTTAATTGCCGGATTCCTGATTAAAGAAATCGAAAACTACGGTATTTTAAAAGTTAGTGATGCAGGTAAAGAGTATCTTGAAAATCCTAAATCGTTCTTCATCACAAAAGAACATGATTTTGAAATGGATGATACCGAAGAAAAATCTTCCGGAGGAACAGCAGCTGTTGATCCACAGCTATTTAGTATACTCAAAGATTTACGTAAGAAGATTTCAAAAAGAAAGAACTTACCTCCATTTGTTATTTTTCAAGATCCTTCGCTTGAAGCAATGGCTATTCACTACCCAATCTCTATTGACGAATTGATGAATATTCCTGGTGTTGGATCAGGTAAAGCAAATCGGTTTGGAAAAGAGTTTGTGGAACTGATAAAAACACACGTTGAGGAAAATGAGATTGACAGACCCATTGACATGGTTGTTAAATCAGTGGCCAATAAATCAAAGAATAAAATAGCAATAATTCAAAGTATCGACAGAAAAATTCCCCTTAACGACATTGCTGAATCTCGTGGCTTGGAAATGGAAGAACTTTTAGCTGAAATCGAATCTATTGTTTATTCCGGTACTCGTGTAAATATTGATTACTATATTGATCAGATAATGGATGAAGATCATAGAGATGATATTTTCTATTACTACAAGGAGGATGCCGAAACCGATGATATAGGAAGTGCTTTGGAAGAATTAGGTGAGGATGAATATTCAGAAGAAAATATTCGCCTTGTACGCATCAAATTCTTATCTGAAGTAGGAAACTAGTATTATAGGTTACTCTTATAAATGAACGGGGATTTACATTGCCTACGAAACACATATACAATCCTAACCCTAAAACTTTATTTGAACCTGACTACTAACCTGGGTTTTGGTATTACCATCCAAAGCTTGAAAACCCGAACCTAACTCTGTTTTATTGGCATACCAGGTTTGGCTTACCTTGAACCAACATTTCACATTTCTTGTAATCTGCCATCTACCTAACAAATAAGTACGGCTCCCTTCATCCTGAAAAGCGGGTACTGAAAAGTTATAAAGCAGATCGTTTTCATATGCATATATCCGGCTATTATAATCATCCGTATTAAACACAAGATATCTCACCCAGAAAGCAAAGCGATTATGAGCACTTTTATAATTAATATCTGCGAAACCCAAGACTCCTTTACATAAAGGTTCATGGGTTTCATTGTAATAAGACTGCTCTATTCTGAATTGAAATGCCCAATGATTATCCAAAGAAACCTTTGTGTTCATTCTTATTTTCTTGATGTTATAACTATCAACAGGATAATAGGCTAGGTCTGTTGTTTGCCTGTTTTTCATCTTCTCCTTTTCACGATACCGTAGGTTCAATTCTATATTTGATGAAAACTTATACTTACAATCCACTGAAAAATCATATCCTCTTGATGGCTTATCAATATTATATCTCAACCAATTATATTTAAATACATCAGCATAAGCATTAATTTCAAAATTTTTGATTGGGAAAATATTTGCACCCATATACAATCCGGATTCTCCTGATAAATTATTGCTTTCTGCAAATGCTCCACTCCATTCTGAATGAAAATATCTTGAATAATTTCTATATAGCATCGAAAGTGACACATTTCCAACTGGTTTAAATAAAAAACCATTAACAAAAGAAACGCCTGAATAATCTGACATAACAGTTTCTCCAAAACAGTAAATCCTTTTACTGCCATAATTATATCCTAACCAATAATAGTTATTTAAGATCCCATGATTGTTTAATGCCTCATACATCTGATTGTTTTCCAGAGAATCTGCATTTAAAGATACAGAATAACCACCTCCTGATAAAGTCCAGTTTTTCCATCTATAGTTAACGTTGGCTCCAATTACTCTTTGTTTTACTCTATCTTTCATTTCCATTTCCGATAAAGTTCTATGAAAGCCAGATTCAGGTAATGAGCTAATAACTAATTTTTGATGAATACTGTCGAATTCTAGTCTGCCATCTTTATATCTAGAAGATACAAACGCATCCAACTCCCAGTTATTAATATCTATGGAGATACCAAACCCTCTAAAAAATCGTTCTTCGTTAGCCGAAGAATACTTCTTTAGTCCACTGTTTCGTTTTCTAATATTCGTTGGATCAGTGGTTTTTCCCATGCTAGTGCCTGACCACATCGCCAGTCCCTGACCAAAATTTACATGATAATCCCCAACAATTACTTTTTTTAACCATTTAGTCCCTTTAAACATGAAATATCCTGATGTAAAATCAGCAGGTCCCATATCATTATTGTACATTCTTTCTCCCGGATCCTTATCCAACACCATTCCTGCAAAATACCTTCTCCCATAATTAGCTTGTATTTTTGAATAGATATGATGTTTATTTCCCAAGTAAGGTGAAGGAGTTGTATCACTGCGAACATAACCTTTGGCAGATTCAACAAGAAAGAAATCACGAGCTAATACCTGCCCATTAAAAAACTGTCTTTTGTCTGCGGATTCATCCTCAACACCAACGATTACAAACATCAAAAGATTCTGTATATCATTCATATGCATCCCTTTAATTCCCTGCAACTGATATTTAGACTGAATAGGCTTATGTACTAATACAAATTCAAGTATATTTCTAATCTGAAAATCTGATAAAAATACCAACTTCTCTAAATCTTCCTTGGAAATGGCATTAATATTTATGGGATGCTGATATACATCAACCAACTCCTCATATAACTGATTGTATTTATCCTGATCTAACTCTTCGTCGCTCATAGATTCCAAAAGAGTACTTACGATATCGGATGGAGATTGATCTGATTGACTATACATTACCAGGGAAGTAAGGAGGAGAATATAACAACAAATCTGCTTCATTGGTTTCTATCAAAATAAAACGTAAGACTTATACTTGATGACATACCAAGTGTTTGGTGATTTGCCAAAGCAGCATCAATAAATAAATTGGCTACACGAACTCCAGTACCAAAAGTATAGTGCATGGGTTTTCCAAACATTCCTGCTCTTAACCAAATAGATTCGTTTATGGAATATTCAGCGCCAACCTTTGTTATAGAAGGGGAATAGATCTGCTTTTCTAATTCCATAGCTATGGAAAAAAAATCAGAAGCCCACCATTCAGCTCCAATAATAAAGACGGAAGGAATGCGAATCGTTTCTCCGGAAACTTCCAAAGAGGATTTCTCAGGATTTGAAATAAAGCAGCCGATTAAAAAATCCTTACGAGGTATAATTTGAACACCTACCCCTGAGAAAAACTGATTCCCGGATAAATTATGAGATACATAATTTTGTTGTAAATTCAACTGAAAAGTGGCATTCAGGTATGGAGCTATACTTTTTGAAAAATTAAATCCATATATATATTCTTTAAAAACATCATTCCCAAACCGATTTGCATAAGCAGATACAACTCCAACCTTTAAAGGTACAGCAAAACAAACATTCTGAGTACTGAGCTCATTTGAAAAATAAGGAAAATAGTAATTTATTGCGGCATGGATATCTTGTATCCGGGCAGTTCCAGCTGGATTATTCAACACAGAACCAGCTCCCTTTTGGGTTACTCCAATTCCACCTTTACCCAAGGAAACAGGTGTTTTTGAAGAAAAACTCTGGGCATAGGATATAACTACAACGAAAGCAAGGATGCTCGTTAAAATAGGTTTGGCACTCATAAAATAAGGTAACAGTTAAACAAGTTAAAAGTTACCTTATTTATCTTTACAATCCAATAATTTTAGTTAACAATTAAAAATATTAACTAAAGTAGTAAAGTTAATTTGTTTTATACTCATACTTGATTTCACTCAATTCTTGATTTGCCTTTTCAATTTTTACTTTAAGGTTTTCTTTAAAATCAGCCACTCTACCGGCAAGGTCCCTGTCACATAATGAAATCATTTGAGCAGCTAAAATTCCTGCATTTTGAGCTCCATTTATTCCAACCGTAGCAACTGGTATTCCCGGAGGCATTTGTACAATCGCCAATAATGCATCCAATCCATCCAAAGAAGCTTTAATTGGCACTCCAATAACTGGTAATTTAGTCATTGATGCAATTACACCAGGTAAATGAGCAGCCATTCCGGCAGCAGCAATAATAACCTTTACACCTTTTTCTTCCGCTCCTTTTGCAAATTTCTCAACAGCCTCAGGTGTACGGTGAGCTGAAAGTGCATTAATTTCAAAAGGAATCTTTAAATCGTTGAGCACTTGTGCGGCTTTTTCCATAACCGGCATATCCGAAGTACTACCCATAATAATACTAACTACTGCTTGCATAATGCTTTATATAAATAGTAAAATTGATTAAACTATCGCAAAATTAACAAGTTATAAAAAGAAATAATATTTAATGAGGGTATTTTTTTGTACTTTTGCGCCACAAAATAAAATTTTGAACGATAAATGAAGCGTATTAAGCTATTAGACAAGGAGTTTGAATTGTCAATTCCTTTTGAGCAGATTGACAAAGCATTAGAAAAGATGGCTGAAAAAATGAATGCTGAATTGGCAGATAAAGATCCATTAATGATATGCATTTTAAATGGTTCTTTCATGTTTGCAGCGGACATTATGAAAAAGCTTAATTTTCCCTGTGAAATAAGCTTTGTTAAATTATCGTCATATGAAGGTACATCTACCACTGGAAAGGTTAAGGAAATCATTGGATTAACAGAAGATATCGAAGGTCGAACAATCGTTATTCTTGAAGATATCATCGATACAGGTGTTACAATTAAGAAAATTAAAAAACAATTAATTGGTTATGCACCTGCTGATTTAAAAATCGCTTCCATGTTGTATAAGCCCGATGCTTGTAATGTAGATATAAATATCGATTATATAGGAATGGATATCCCTAACGAATTTATTGTTGGTTATGGATTAGATTACAATGGCTATGGCCGAAACCTGCCAAACATTTATACTGTTGTTGAATAAAAAATTTATATTAAAATGTTGAATGTTGTAATTTTTGGCCCTCCCGGGTCTGGTAAAGGAACTCAAAGCGAGAATATTATTAAGAAATACAATCTCGCTCATATTTCTACTGGTGATTTATTAAGAGCAGAAATTAGTGGCCATACTCAGTTAGGCACTATTGCGAAAAGCTTTATTGACAAGGGAGAATTAGTTCCTGATGAGACAATCATTGGTATGATAGACAACAAAATTGAATCATTAGTAGGCAACAAGGGCGTTATTTTTGATGGATTTCCTCGTACCGTCGAACAAGCTAAAGCGCTTGATGAGTTACTTGCTGATTACAAATCTAATGTTTCAGTAATGGTAAATCTTGAAGTTCCCAAAAATGAACTTGTAGATCGTCTTTTAAAAAGAGGAGAAACTTCAGGTAGATCTGATGATAACCTGGAAACAATTGAAAAAAGAATTTCAGTATACGAGGATCAAACAAAACCAGTAATTGATTTTTACAAAAAGAAAAATGTATATAAATCAATTGAAGGTGTTGGCAGCATCGATAATATCTTTGGATGTATCGCTGAGGCAATTGACTCAGTTCAGTAAAATATAAATTTCATATATTAAGCCGCGGAAAATATACTTTTCGTGGCTTAATATTTTAAGATCAGTGATTATGGCAAGTAGTAATTTTGTTGATTACGTAAAAATATTTTGCCGCTCAGGAAAGGGTGGACAGGGATCTGCACATATGCGTAGAGAAAAGTTTATTCCTAAAGGTGGACCTGACGGAGGTGATGGTGGTAGAGGTGGACACGTTATTATAAAAGGCAGCCGTAATCATTGGA
Source organism: Marinilabiliaceae bacterium (assembly GCA_050290065.1). Classification (GTDB taxonomy): domain Bacteria; phylum Bacteroidota; class Bacteroidia; order Bacteroidales; family Marinilabiliaceae; genus Saccharicrinis. The sequence continues at coordinate 19,820 of JBNKGY010000024.1, read as the reverse complement.
CTTTACTTCACCTTAAATTTCAAAGACATATTTTTGCCGGACATGGCATGTCAGGTGGTGGCCAGGGTAGTTCTGGTTCTCAAGGAGAGGATAAAACCATCTATGTACCACTGGGAACAATTGCCAAAGACGCAGAAACAGGTGACGTAATATGTGAAATCACCGAAGAGAATAAAGAATTTATTTTGGTAAATGGTGGAAAAGGCGGAAGAGGTAACATGCATTTTAAAACTTCCACCAATCAAACACCAAGATATGCACAACCTGGGCAGGATGGAATTGAATTAGCCGTTATACTTGAATTAAAAGTATTAGCTGATGTTGGGTTGGTTGGTTTCCCTAATGCTGGAAAATCGACACTACTTTCAACCCTATCTGCAGCAAAACCGGAAATTGCAGATTATCCATTTACTACGCTAGTTCCTAATTTAGGCATCGTCAACTACCGTGATTACAAATCATTTGTAATGGCAGATATACCCGGTATTATTGAAGGTGCCAGTGAAGGAAAAGGATTAGGATTACGATTTTTAAGACACATTGAAAGAAACTCTATCTTACTCTTTCTTGTTCCCGCAGATGCGGATGATATTAAAAACGAGTATCACATCCTATTGAATGAGCTAAAAACATACAACCCGGAACTACTTGACAAACAAAGACTATTAGCCATATCTAAGTGTGACTTACTGGATGAGGAACTAATAAGCGAAATCAAAATGGATTTACCTGATATTCCATATACTTTTATATCTTCGGTGGCCAATAAAGGAATAACTGAACTAAAAGATATGATATGGAAAGCACTGCAGGACTCGAACAAAGATACATTGAGATAGCAGATCAATACAGAAAAAATATAAGTGATCACACAAAGAATATTGAGGTTCTATCCCGGAAAATCATTCATTCGGGATGGCTTCGGGTTCTGATATTTGTGTTATTGTTTGCTGTACCAATTTATATCTTTGAGTATTCTGAAATTGCATCCATTACTTTGCTTATTGGATTCGGATTCTGCTTTGGCATCTTAATTAAACGATCAAATAAATACAGATTGCTTAAATCACAACAGCAATTCCTTCTTTCTCTCAATAAAAATGAACTAAAAGCCTCAGAAGGCAATTGGTCTGAGTTTGATTCCGGCAATAAATTTATTGATCCACTCCATAATTACTCCCATGATCTGGATCTATTCGGCGAAGGTTCATTCTTTCAATATATTAACAGAACAGCTACACTTGAAGGTGAAAATAACCTACACAAGAAACTTTGTAATCCTTCTACAGATTCAAGCAAAATCATTTCTAATCAAGAAGATATTAAGGATTTACAGCAAAAGATATCATTTCGGCAAATCTTTTTTGCCAAAGGAAAACTAATTGAAGAAAATCAAGAAATCCTGGATAAAATAACCGCACTTGATTCTTATGAACCCTTACTTCTAAATAGAGGAAAGTTTTTTAAGATTCTCATGGTTTTATTGCCCACTTTGCTCATTGGCTCAATTACACTATCAATATCCGGAATGAATCCAAGTATCCCTATATTTCTGTTTTTATTTAATCTGGGATTTATAGGAACACAATTAAAAAAAATCAACAAAATCAACTTACAGTTTTCGTCTATAACTACCACGCTAAAAAAATATGCCGTTTTAACACAATTAATAAACGATGAAAATTTTTCTTCAGAAAATCTCATTCATCTACAAAATCAACTTAAATATAACAACCAGCCTGCATCTTCGATTATTAAAAAGCTCAGCAGATATATGAATAATTTCGACCAAAGAAATGGAATGATATCAGGACCTTTACTTAATGGCCTGTTTCTTTGGGATTTTGTTTATGTATTAAAAATTGAAAAATGGTTATTTCAATACGCACTTCACATCAATAAATGGTTCGAAGTTGTACATGAACTAGATGCATTAAACAGCATGGCAGGATTTGCATACAACCACCCGGATTTTGTTTTTCCGGTTCCTGATAACGCATTTACATTAAAAACCCAAAATCTGGGCCATCCACTATTGAATAGAAAAGAAAGGATATGTAACGATTTTGATTTTAAAGAATCTATTTTTTCATTGATAACAGGTGCAAACATGTCCGGCAAAAGCACATTTTTACGTACTGTAGGACTAAATATAATACTTGCCAGGTGTGGTATGACAGTTTGTGCAAAGGAAATGTTTTTCAAACCCATGAAACTGGTCACAAACATGCGAACAACTGATTCATTAATGAAACACGAATCATATTTTTTTGCAGAACTCAAAAGACTGAAATTCATTATTGATTCCATAAAAGAAGGCCAAGAAGTTTTCATTATTCTGGATGAAATTTTAAAAGGAACAAACTCGAAAGACAAAACATACGGTTCAATGGAATTAATTAAAAACCTACTCACATTAAAGGCTAATGGAATGATAGCCACCCATGATTTAGAACTGGGAATTCTTGAAAAGGATACTTCAGGAAAAATAATTAATCAATGTTTTGAAGTGAAAAATACCGGTAACGAATTATTATTTGATTATAAATTATATCCTGGTATTACTCAAAACCATAATGCTACCTACTTAATGAAACAAATGGGTATTATTGCTGCAAACTAAGGTTTTATTAAGAATCCCGTCAAAAAAAAAGCACAAATACTATGTTTTGATTTTTTTTTTAGTTTTTTTTATAGCGACTATTAGCAATCTCTTATTGACCCTGATTTATGAAAATAAAAGAATCAATAGGAGATAACATACTGTCAAAATATTTTTTTGGTTCACAAATTTGCAATAAGCGGATTCATATTTAGAGTCCGCTTTTTTTCTTGCCGCATGAAATACTGAGCATAACATTCAGACTACATACAACTGTATACCAATACATTAAAATGCCGTCAACTTTATTTCTGCCCACCTGTTGATAAAAGAATTACCAAAGAAATTCCGTTTTAACTATATTTGAAAGAATTTTTCGAGATTTGACCTTCATAGATCATAACTAATAAAATAACAAAACATGTCGCAACAGTATTCTGAAGATGCCATTAGAACCCTAGACTGGAAAGAACATATACGAAAGCGTCCTGGAATGTATATCGGAAAACTTGGTGATGGTTCATATCCTGATGATGGTATTTACGTATTGCTTAAGGAAGTGATGGACAATTCCATTGATGAATACATGATGGGATTCGGTAAAAAAATTGAAATTACTATACAAGAGGGAAAAGTTACAGTGCGTGATTACGGACGAGGAATTCCTCTTGGTAAAGTGATTGATGTAGCATCGAAAATGAATACTGGCGCAAAATATGATTCTAAAGTATTTAAAAAATCTGTAGGATTAAATGGGGTCGGAATTAAGGCTGTAAATGCTTTATCAAGTAATTTTACGGTTATTGCATTTCGCGAAGGTCAATGTAAAAAGGTAGAGTTTTCACAAGGCAATGTCATTAAGGAATATGATGTAGAGCCTTGTACCGAAGAAAATGGAACCTTTGTATCGTTTGAACCGGATTTTGAAGTATTTGAAAAATATATCTACAAAGACGAATACATTGAACCTCTGTTAAAAAATTACACCTATTTAAATGCCGGTTTAAATATAAATTATAATGGCAATGTTTACCGCTCAAAAAATGGATTACTCGATTTATTGAACGATAACATGACATCTCCTGGTATTTACCCGCTTATCCATCTCAAAACTGACGATTTCGAAGTAGCACTTACACATAGTGATCAGTATGGTGAGGAGTATTACACATTTGTAAACGGACAGCATACTACACAAGGAGGAACACATCAAACAGCATTTCGCGAAGCATTAGTGAAAACAATTCGTGAGTTTTACAATAAAAACTTTGATGTTTCTGATATTAGAACCGGAGTTATTGCTGCAATTAGCATAAAAATAGAAGAACCGGTATTTGAATCGCAAACAAAAACAAAGCTTGGTTCAAAAGATATGGGTCCCCAAGGACCTTCAGTTAGAAACTACATTGTGGATTTCATTAAGAAAGAATTAGATAACTTTCTTCATAGAAATACTGCTACTGCAGAATCACTCATGAAAAAGATTCTGGATTCTGAGAAGGAAAGGAAAGCCATTTCAGGAATTCAGAAACTGGCTAAAGAAAGAGCCAAAAAAGTGAGTCTGCACAATAAAAAATTACGTGATTGCAGGGTACATTACAATAGTAATAACGAAAATGCTCCCAATTCATCTATATTTATTACTGAGGGAGACTCAGCCAGTGGATCCATTACCAAAGCACGAAACGTGAATACACAGGCGGTATTTAGCTTAAAAGGTAAACCACTAAATTCCTATGGATTAACCCGGAAGGTGGTCTACGAAAACGAAGAGTTTAATTTATTACAAGCAGCTCTTAATATTGAGGATGGATTAGAAACTTTACGGTACAACCATGTAATTATTGCCACGGATGCTGATGTAGATGGAATGCATATCCGTTTATTACTCATCACATTCTTTCTTCAGTTTTTCCCGGAATTGGTAAAAAACGGACATTTGTATATTCTACAAACACCATTATTCAGGGTTAGAAATAAAAAGAAAACATTTTATTGTTATACTGAAGATGAAAGACAAAAGGCCTTAAAAAAGCTCGGTGCAAACCCTGAAATAACACGATTTAAAGGATTGGGAGAGATAAGTCCTGATGAATTTAAACACTTTATAGCCAAAGATATCCGACTGGAACCAGTACGTATGAAAAAAGAGGATGCTGTTCAACAGCTATTATCTTTTTATATGGGGAAAAACACTCCAGACCGTCAAAACTTTATTATTGAAAACCTAATTGTTGAAGAAGATTTAGCTTAGTACAAACTTATTTAAATGCATACGTTAGCATGAGCGACGATATTAATACTCCAAACGAAGAAGAAACAAACTCAACCCCTGAGGAGAATAACAATAATGACCAAAACTCCTCAGACAATCAATCCGCTGATGTTCGAATATCTCATTTAGGAGGTATGTTTAAAGGTTGGTTCCTTGATTATGCTTCTTACGTAATATTAGAAAGAGCTGTACCGCACATTAACGATGGTTTAAAACCCGTACAACGCAGGATATTACACGCAATGCGACGTATGGACGATGGAAGATACAATAAAGTAGCTAACATTATCGGATTTACCATGCAGTTTCATCCACACGGTGATGCTTCAATTGGTGATGCACTAGTTCAACTAGGTCAAAAGGATTTGTTGATTGACACACAAGGTAACTGGGGAAACATAGCAACCGGGGATGGAGCTGCTGCCCCCCGTTATATTGAAGCGCGATTAACTAAGTTTGCCCAGGAGGTCGTTTTTAATCCAAAAACAACATTATGGAAACAAAGTTATGATGGTCGTAACAAAGAGCCAATAACCCTTCCGGTTAAGTTCCCTTTACTTTTAGCTCAGGGAGTTGAAGGTATTGCTGTAGGTTTAGCATCCAAAATATTACCCCATAACTTTAATGAGCTTATTGATGCATCCATTCTTCACCTCGAAGGCAAAGACTTTCAAATATTTCCGGATTTCCATACCGGAGGTATGATTGATGTTTCCAGATACAATGATGGATTACGAGGAGGTGCTGTAAAAGTTAGAGCAAAGATATCTAAGCAGGATAGCAGAACTCTTAATATTACTGATATACCCTTTGGTAAAAATACAACTACGGTTATTGAATCAATTATTAAAGCCAATGATAAGGGTAAAATAAAAATTAAAAAGATTGATGATAACACAGCTGAAAATGTGGAAATTCTGATTCATTTACCAGCAGGTGTTTCTACAGATAAAACCATTGATGCCTTATATGCTTTCACCGACTGTGAAATATCCATTTCTCCAAACTGCTGTTTGATTGAGGATAATACCCCAAAATTTGTAACGGTATCTGAAGTTCTCAAGAAAAATACAGACCATACAGTTCATCTGCTAACTCGTGAATTAGAGATTAGAAGAGGGGAGCTTGAAGAGGCTTGGCATTTTGCATCTCTGGAACGCATCTTTATTGAAAATAAAATTTACCAAAAAATTGAAAATTGTGAAACAATGGAGGCCATCATCCAAACTATTGACCATGGTTTGGAGCCTTTTAAAATGAATTTGAAAAGAGAGGTTACCAGGGATGACATTGTTAAACTTACTGAGATAAAAATCAAACGTATTTCACGCTTTGATGCCAATAAAGCAGATGAGTATATTGCTTCAATTGAAGAGGAACTGGAGCAAATTGCATATAATCTTGAAAATATTATTCCTTATTCAATAAACTATTACAAACACATTAAAAAAACCTACGGTAAAGACCACCCTCGTCAAACTGAAATAAGAAACTTTGAAAGCATTGAGGCCAGCAAAGTAGTGGTGAAAAATGAAAAGCTATATTTTAATCGTAAAGAAGGTTTCATGGGAACTTCACTTCGCAGAGATGAATATATCTGTGATTGTTCGGATATTGACGATATCATAATCTTTTATAAAGATGGTAGGTATTTAATTACAAAAGTATCCGACAAAGCGTTTATTGGAAAAGGAGTGATTCACTTGGCTGTATTTAAAAAATCTGATACCCGTACTATTTATAATGTGGTGTATCGTGATGGTAATAAAGGAAATATTTACGTGAAGCGATTTGCTGTAACCGGAATTACCCGTGATAAAGAATATGATGTTACAAAGGGAACTAAAGGTTCTGATATCCTTTACTTTAGTGCCAATCCAAATGGAGAAGCTGAAGTGTTGAAAATAGTATTGAAACCAAAGGCAAGAATCCGCAACTTAATCTTCGATTTTGACATGGCAGAATTAGCGATTAAAGGACGTGGTGCCATGGGTAATATCTTAACTAAAAATGAGGTACAAAAAGTAGCATTACGTAAAAAGGGTGTTTCTACGCTTGGAGGAAGAAAGATCTGGTTTGACAAAGATGTACTTAGACTGAACTCTGACAATAGAGGTGAATATATTGGAGAATTCCATGCTGATGACCTAATACTGGTTATTACAAAAGATGGTAATTATTACCATACTAATTTTGACCTGACTAATCATTATGAGGACAATATTTTATTAATAGAGAAATTTGATGCTGATAAAGTATGGTCTGTTGCTTATTTTGATGCTGATCAGGATTATTATTACTTAAAGAGATTCCAGTTAGAACAATCTTCAAAACCACAAAGCTTTATTGGTGATAATCAGAAGTCATACCTGGTCAGAATAACAACGGTTGACTATCCCAGATTAGAAGTTAAATTTGGAGGTGAAGATAAAGAACGTGATAAGATGATTGTGGAGGTTGACGAATTTATTGGAGTTAAAAGTTTTAAAGCAAGAGGGAAACGATTAACCACTTATCAGGTTTCTAAAATTAATGAATTGGAACCAATCATCAAAAAGGAGGAACTAGTTCAAGAGCCGGATATTAAACCTGATGATAAGGATTCTGAAGATAATGAAGACAAGGATCAAATGTCGTTATTCTAATATTCCATGATAAACAGAGTATATCTAATCGGTTTTATGGGGAGTGGTAAATCCACTCTTGGTCGTTGGTTGGCAGATGCCATGGACTGGAGTTTTTTAGACCTTGATCTCTTTATTGAGAACAAATACCATAAAACCATTCCTCAAATATTTGAAGAAAAAGGAGAGAGTGCTTTTAGAGAAATGGAAAATATTTGTCTTGAAGAAGTTAGTTCTTTTGAAAATGTAATTATTGGAGCCGGAGGAGGTACGCCATGTTACTATAACAACATGGATATTATGAATCAGACCGGACTTGCCATTTATTTAAAGCTTACTCCTGAAGTCATTTACAACCGATTAATGACTTCCAAAGCAAAACGACCTTTAATTGAAGGCTTGCATGGAGAAGAATTAATAAACTTTATTGCTGCAAAACTATCAGAGCGAGAGGATTATTACATGAAAGCAAATATGATTGCTGATGCCGAAAATTGGGAGGTGGATAACTATGTTGATTCTATTAAAAAAGCAAAATAGCACCTACTAACCTCAGTTCGACATAAAATTAATAGCTCAGACCGCTTATAAATAATTGGTTTCAAGGAATATTTGAGAAGGCATAGCGTGCTATGGTTAGCAAATATGACGAAGAAAACAGTTGTTTATAAGTGGGAATTACAATTTTTTCATTAAATGACCGATCTACTGCTCTAAATTTTATCACCATAGCTCGCTATGCCTCAAAATTTTATATTGTATATCAATCATTTAATAAAATCTGAGCTCTTTAATTTTAATCGAACTGAGGTTACTAGTTAAAAATATATTAAAAAACCCCTGACTACATCTGTAGTCAGGGGTTTTTTCTATATTATCATTCACAGGATTATCCTGCAATATATTTAGCTAACCAATCACCAACTTCTGAAGTTTTGTATGATTTTTCTTTGCTGATATCTACAGTTACAACTCCCTCTTCCAAAGACTTGTTAACTGCTTCACGAACAAGAGCTGCTTCTTCTAGTAAATCAAGTGATTCTAATAGCATAGCAGCAGATAAAACTGTAGCTACCGGATTCGCAATATCTTTACCAGCTGCCTGAGGGTAAGATCCATGGATAGGCTCAAATACAGAAGTATGAACACCTACAGAAGCTGAAGGCAATAATCCTAATGAACCAGTAATTACAGAGGCCTCATCACTTATGATATCACCAAACATATTTTCAGTTACCATTACATCAAATTTCTTTGGCCACTGAATCAATTGCATTGCAGCATTATCAACAAACATATAATCTACCTCAATATCTTTATATTCAGGCTCCATTGCTTGAGCTGTTTCTCTCCAAAGACGAGAAGTTGCTAATACATTAGCTTTATCTACAACGGTTAAACGCTTATCTCTTTTTCCAGCATATGAGAATGCTAATTTTAAGATTCGCTCAATTTCTTCAGTTGTATAGGTACAGGTGTCAAAGGCCTTTTTTAAGTCCTCAGATCTACCCTTCTCACCGAAATAAATACCACCTGTAAGCTCTCTTACCACAACTAAATCAGCTCCTTCAACAATATCTAAACGTAAAGGACTTTTATCAAGTAATGAAGGAAATGTACTAACAGGACGAATATTTGCATATAAACCTAGTTTTTTACGCATAGCCAAAAGGCCTTGTTCCGGACGAACTTTTGCTTTAGGATCATTATCAAACTTAGGATCACCAATAGCACCAAATAAAACCGCATCAGAGTTCATACAAATCTCATGAGTAGCTTCAGGATATGGATCTCCAACCTGATCAATGGCAGTTGCTCCAACCAAAGCAGGTGTATAAACAACTTCGTGGTTAAACTTAGTAGCAACAGCATCAATTACTTTTTGTGCCTGAGCTACAATTTCGGGACCTATTCCGTCTCCAGCTAATACAGCAATATTCAATTTCATATTTCAATAATTAGTATCGATATCCAGGCATCAAAGTAAAAACAATTATTTTTCTTTGTTTACCTGAATAATTATTCTACTTGCATTTATTCTATCAAGGTAATATTTATAAGATGGTAACAGATTATATATCTATTATTTAAATCTTACTTTTCAAATTTTTCTTTCCAGTTGGCTTGTCTTGTTAAAGAACCCTCTTCAATAACATTTAAAACTTTAATAGTCGCTTCAATAGCTGCCTCAGTCTGATCAGCAGACAAGCCTCTTGATTTAATTTCAACCCCGTTATAATCCCAGGTAATAACAGTTTCTACAAGAGCATCTGTTTTTCCTCCGGGAGGGATTGCAACCCAATAATCAACAAGAACCGGATGTACTTTATCCAGTTTTTTATATATTCTCCAAAGTGCACGCATAAAAGCATCATATTGACCGTCGCCAACTGCAGTTTCATCGTATCTTTTTCCATTAATCTCAATACTTATAGAGGCTAAAGGACGAAGATCGTGCGCCAAAGATAAGTTATAGTTTCTAATTTTAATAGCATGTTTTACCGAGGTACTTTTTAATACATCCGCAATAATAAAAGGCAAATCCTCAATAGTTACTACTTTCTTTTTATCTCCCAGTTCTATAACTTTCCGGGTAACTTTTTTCATATCATCAGGTCCCAGTTCAATACCAAGTTCCTCAAGATTCTTTTTGATATTTGCTTTACCTGACGTTTTACCTAAAGCATATCGGCGATTTCTACCAAAACGTTCAGGCATTAAATTGTTAAAGTATAAATTGTCTTTACTATCACCATCTGCATGTACGCCACTACATTGCGTAAATACATTATATCCGGTAATAGGTTGATTTTCGGGTATTCTTAAACCAGAAAACTGTTCTACAACCTTACTAACCCGAGTAATGTTGGATTCATCCAGACTATTTTCTAATTTCAAATGATCGTTTAAAATACCTATCACACTGGCCAGAGGGGCGTTACCTGCGCGTTCGCCTAAACCGTTTACTGTTGTATGGATACCTAGGATGCCTGTTTTTAATGCTGAAAACACATTGGCAACAGCCATATCATAATCATTGTGCGCATGAAAATCAAAATGTGTATCCGGAAATCGCTTTACAATATCGGAGCAAAATTCAAATGATTGATCAGGATTTAATACACCCAATGTATCAGGTAACATAATCCGTTTCACATTCATTTTTTTCAGTTCTCCAATCACATAATATACATATTCAGGTGAAGTAAGCATACCATTGCTCCAATCTTCAAGGTATACATTTACCAATATACCCATCTGTTCAGCTTTACAAACAACCTGATAAACATCGGTCATATGCTCTTCCGGGCTTTTACGTAATTGTCCCTGAACATGTTTAAGTGATCCTTTAGTTAATAAGTTGATGACTTTACATCCGGCATCTTGTATCCATTTTAATGAAATATCTCCATCAACAAATCCTAGTACTTCTATTCGCTCAAGACAGTTANTTTTCTTAGCCCATTCTGAAATTCTTTTAACAGCTGCAAACTCACCCTCTGAAACTCTGGCAGATGCAATTTCGATTCTATCGACTTTAACCTCCTCCAATAATAATCTGGCCATAGCCAGCTTTTCTCCTTCATTAAAAGAAACTCCAGTGGTTTGCTCTCCATCACGGAGCGTTGTATCCATTACTTCAATCTTCATGTGGCATTATGTATCAAGATGTTGGTATTAAGAAAATACTGACGTATAATTCAAAGTATGGTTCATTTTATAATATCAAAATATTACTGAAACTATAAATAAACATCTGCATCACTTGCAATTGACCAGAACAAACTATTCAAGTAAACCAGCTTATTAACTGCTGATAAATTCATTTATCAGCAAAAGCGTTATGCTGTTGAAATTATTGAGTCTAATATGCAAACGAGTACTCCTTTAATAAATAAAGAAACGGCATAAATCCATAAAGGTTCATGCCGATCAAAAGCCATATTAAGCAATATTTTTCTCGTATTCTTCTATCTCGTCTTTTACACTAATCAAATAGTCTATATCATCAAAACCATTTAATAAACAGTCTTTTTTATAACTATTGATTTCAAACGATTCTGATTTTCCGGTTGCGTTATTAGTAATCGTTTGTTGTTCAAGGTTAACAGTTACTTTTGTATCAGCATCTGCCTCTATTGAATCAAACAATTCCGATAGAAATTCTTCAGAAATAATTACTGGTAATACCCCATTATTTAAAGAGTTATTTCTAAATATATCAGCAAAAAAGCTAGATACCACTACTTTAAACCCGTAACCATGAACAGCCCATGCAGCATGCTCACGACTAGATCCTGAACCGAAGTTTTTTCCTGCAACGAGAATTGAACCAGAGTACTTTGGGTTATTCAATACAAAATCTTCTTTTGGAGAACCATCTTTATTGTACCTCCAGTCGGCAAATAAGTTATCACCAAATCCTTCTTTAGTTGTAGCTTTTAAGAAACGAGCCGGAATAATCTGATCGGTATCCACGTTCTCAATTGGAAGTGGTACACAACTTGACTCTAATGTAACAAATTTATCTATTGGCATTTTCTTGAATTTTTATGGATTATAAAGTACGAGGATCTGTAATCACCCCGGTTATAGCACATGCAGCAGCAGTTAATGGACTAGCCAATAACGTTCTTGCTCCAGGCCCCTGACGTCCCTCGAAGTTACGGTTACTTGTTGATACCGAATACTTACCAGCAGGAACTTTATCATCATTCATAGCTAAACAAGCGGAACAACCTGGCTGACGTAATTCAAAACCAGCTTCTTCAAGAATATCTTTAATACCCTCTTTAATTGCCTGATCCTCTACTTTATGACTTCCCGGAACAATCCATGCTGTTACTCCTTCTGCTTTCTTTTTACCTTTTACGGCCTCAGCAAATACTCGTAAATCTTCAATACGTCCGTTAGTACAACTACCCACAAAAATCCAATCAATTTTTTTACCTAACATCGCTTCACCGGGAGCATATCCCATGTATTCTAATGACTTCAGGTATGTTTTTTGAGATGATTTATCAATGGTATCTAATGTTGGAATAGATTGTGTAATTCCAACTCCCATTCCCGGATTAGTACCATAAGTAATCATTGGTTCAATATCAGCCGCCTCAAAATTGTATACTTTATCAAATGTGGCATCTTCATCAGTTACCAAAGTTTTCCATTTTGCAACTGCTTCATCCCAATCAGCACCTTTAGGAGCGTATTCACGTCCTTTAACGTACTCAATTGTTTTTTCATCTGGAGCAATAAGACCTCCACGAGCTCCCATCTCAATACTCATATTACAAACTGTCATACGTCCTTCCATTGAAAGGCTTCTGATAGCTGATCCGGCAAACTCAACAAAGTATCCTGTGCCACCTCCAGTTGTTAATTTAGAGATCACATACAATACAATATCCTTTGCTGTAACACCTTTGTCCAACTCACCATCAATATTAATTTTCATGGTTTTAGGACGAGGTTGCATGATACACTGAGTTGACAATACCATTTCCACTTCTGAAGTACCAATACCAAAGGCAATACTACCAAAAGCTCCATGTGTAGAGGTATGACTATCACCGCATACAATTGTCATTCCGGGTTGTGTAATTCCATTTTCTGGTCCTACAACATGAACAACACCATTTTTTGGATGTCCTAAACCAAAAAGTGTTACATCATTATCTTCACAATTTTTTGTCAATGTATCAACCTGAAAGCGAGAAATTTCATCTGCAATAGGAAGATGTTGATCTATTGTTGGAATATTATGGTCAGGCGTTGCAAAAGTGTTTTGCGGCCTATATACTTTAATACCACGAGCCTTCAATCCTGCAAAAGCTTGTGGACTAGTCACTTCATGTACTAAGTGACGATCGATATACAATACTGAAGGTCCATCCTCGATGGTCTTCACCTCGTGCATATCCCAAATCTTGTCAAAAAGCGTTTTCCCTGCCAATTTTCTACTATTTATAAGTTACTAATTTATTTCTAAACAAAAGATTATGAGATGATAGTCAGGAGATTATTATATACCTGAACCTAGGATCTCTTACCAATATCTACAAATTATATTATACAATTTTTGAAAGTGCATCTAAATATGCCCATACTGAGGCAGTAAGAATATCAACATTTGCACCAAAGCCATGGAAAGTTTTTCCATCCTGTGCCAGTTGCACATGCACTTTACCAATTTCATCAGAGCCTCTTGTTACTGCTTGTACCAGATACTCTTCCAAAGTCACATCATCGATCGGAATCATTTTCTGAATAGCAGAAAAAGCCGCATCAACGGGTCCGTCACCAATAGCTGTTTCAGTTATCACTTTACCATTATAGTTAATGGTAACTGTTGCTGAAGGAATACAAGATTTACCACAAATTACCTGAAACTCATCAAGCTTTAATATTCTCTCTTCCTTCTTTTCATGCCCCACTAAAACCTCTAAATCCTCATCACTAATATCTTTCTTAGAATCTGCTAAAATCAAGAAATTCTTATAAACCTGATCTAACTTCTCCTGATCTAATTTATACCCTAAAACATCCAATCGGTGTTTAAGCGCAGCTCTACCACTACGTGCAGTAAGCACAATACTCGATTCTTTTACTCCTACATCTGCAGGATCAATTATTTCATACGTTTCACGATTCTTTAACACACCATCCTGATGAATACCTGATGAATGTGCAAAGGCATTACGTCCAACAATCGCTTTATTTGCCTGCACAGGCATACGCATTAATGTACTAACCAACTTACTGGTTTTAATGATCTGTTGGGTATCAATACCTGTTTCAAAGTCAAGATCTTTATGACTGCGAATAGCCATTACCACCTCCTCTAAAGCAGTATTTCCTGCACGCTCTCCTAAACCATTTAAAGTCACCTCAACCTGACGTGCTCCATTGATAATACCGGAAAGAGAATTCGCAGTAGCCATTCCTAAATCATTATGACAATGAGTTGAAATAATTGCCTTATCAATATTTGGTACATTATTTACCAGATAAGCAATCTTTTCTCCATACTCCGATGGCAAACAGTAACCTGTTGTATCCGGAATATTGACTACAGTAGCACCTGCTGCAACAACAGCTTCAATAACACGTGCCAAATATTCATTTTCACTTCTACCTGCATCTTCGGCATAAAATTCCACATCATCAACAAACTTACGAGCATATTTTACAGCTGCTACAGCTCTTTCAATAATCTCGTCTGGATTGGAATTCAATTTTTGATAGATATGATATGGTGATGTACCGATTCCGGTATGAATTCGCCCTCTTTTAGCAAACTTAAGTGCATCTGCTGCTACTTCTATATCCTTTTTAACTGCACGCGTTAATGCACATATTGTTGGATCTGTCACAGCTTTGGAGATTTCGACAACTGAGTTAAAATCCCCGGGACTGGAAATCGGAAACCCGGCCTCAATGACATCCACACCCAGTTTCTCAAGCTGCTTGGCTACTTCAATTTTCTCAATAGTATTCAATTGGCAACCAGGAACTTGCTCTCCATCCCTTAAGGTGGTATCAAAAATATAAACTTTATTGCTCATAACTTTAAATAACTATTTTAACCGGACGAAGCCGGGATGACCTCTGTCCTACAACAATTTAAATTCTCTAATATGATTCGATGTCTTTAATTTTGGCTTCTGTTCTTAATTTCTTAAGATACTTTTCCAGAAGTTCCGTTCTTAACTTTGTAATGGCAATTCTACCGGATCGAACGAATTGTAAAACTCCGTATTTATCGAGTTTAACAAACAGCTCCTGAGTTTCGGATTTATGCCCTGATTTTTCAATTACTGTATATTCAGGGGTTACTTCCATAATTCTGGCACCATAATGACGAACTATTTGTTCAATTTCATTTCCTGAGAGTAATGCAGCAGTAGGCACTTTATATAAAGCGAGTTCCTGATGAATAATCTCATCGGTTGTAAAAACAAATACTTTTAGTACATCAAGTTTTTTCTCCAATTGCCCCACCAACTTGTCAATTTGTTCTCTGGTAGAATATACTACAATGGTAAATTTATGAATACCTTCCAATGCAGATTCTGAAGTATTTAAACTCTCTATATTTATACTGCGTCGTGTAAAGGCTGTAGTTACCTGATTGAGTAATCCAACGTGGTTCTCAGAAAATATCGTTAAGGTGAATTCTTGTTGCATAATTTCAAATCTTTAATAATGTAACGAATATACTACTCTAAACGGATCTCAGAAACTGAAGATCCTGAAGGAACCATTGGAAATACATTTCCTTCATTTTCTACCTTAACTTCAAGTAAGAATGATCCCTTACTTTTGGCCATACGTTCAATAGCATCATCCAAGGTACCTCTGGAACTTACTAATTCAGATTCTATTCCATAACCTTTTGCAATCATCTGAAAATCAGGATTTACCAATTCTGTAGAAGCATAACGCTTATCAAAAAATAACTCCTGCCACTGTCGCACCATTCCTAAAAAGTTATTATTCAGGATAACAATTTTAACAGCTGCTTTCGTTTGGAAGATAGTTCCTAATTCCTGAATAGTCATTTGAAAACCTCCATCTCCGATAAATACGCATACCTCACGGTCGGGTGCACCTAACTTTGCTCCAAGTGCTGCTGGTAGTCCAAAACCCATTGTTCCTAGTCCTCCTGAAGTAACAATACTTTTTGACTGTTTGAATTTAAAATATCTTGAAGCCATCATCTGGTGCTGACCAACATCAGTAACCACAATAGCATCATGATTAAAAGCATTAGATATTTTATTTACTACCTCTCCCATTGTCATTCCCTCTTTAGAAGGATTTAATTCCTCAGTAATGACTTTGTCTTTTTCAATAACATCACAAGCTTTAAACTCATCCATCCACTCCTCATGTGAATTGCCTTTAACATTCTGGGTTAATAGAGGCAAAGTATCCTTTACACTACCTAAAACTGCAACATCAGCTTTAATTATTTTGTTCACCTCGGCCGGATCAATTTCCAGATGAATAATCTTGGCTTGATTCGCATAACGTGAAACATCACCAGTAACTCTATCATCGAATCGCATACCAATGGCAATTAGCACATCACACTCATTGGTTTTTACATTCGGGCCATAGTTACCATGCATACCAAGCATGCCAACATTTTGTTTGTAATCTGAAGGCATTGCAGACAGGCCTAATAATGTCCATGCTGCAGGAATACCAGTTTTATCTAAAAATGCTTTTAATTCCTCTTCGGCATGTCCTAAAATAACCCCTTGACCAACAAGCGCTAATGGTTTTTTTGCTGCATTAATTATTTCCACAGCATCCACGATAGACTCCTTTTTAGTTAAAGGTACCGGTGTATAACTTCGTATATGATTTGTCTTTTTATATTCAAAATCAACTTCGCCAAACTGGGCATCTTTTGTAATATCAATTACTACCGGCCCCGGACGACCTGTAGATGCAATATAAAACGCTTTGGCAATCGCTTCTGGAATTTCATCTGCTGTTTTTACCAAATAATTCCACTTTGTAATTGGTTGTGTAATACCAACCACATCAATCTCCTGAAAAGCATCTGTACCTAAAAGAGGAGAAGCAACTTGACCTGTAATTACTACCATTGGAGTAGAATCAATCATTGCATCCGCTATACCTGTAACTGTATTTGTAGCTCCAGGACCTGAAGTTGCAAAACAGACACCCACCTTACCTGTTACTCTAGCAAATCCTTGTGCAGCATGAACAGCACCCTGTTCATGGCGTGTGAGTACGTGATGTAATTTATCCTGGTAATCATAGAGTGCATCATAAACTGGCATTATTGCACCTCCCGGATAACCAAATATTAAATCCACTCCCTCACATAATAATGATCGAAGCAATGCTTCTGAACCGGAAATTCTGTCTTTTCCTTTCTTGTCCTTTTCCATGAGTAATTGGCTTTGTGGTTCCATATATTTTGTATTAAACAGGCATTCTAACGAACACCTAATTTTATTCTAAATACCTAAATTAGTCTTACTGCTCCTTTATCGGCAGAACTTACCAGACTCGCATACGCTTTAAGTGCTTTAGAGACTTTTCGTTCTCTTGGCTCAGGCATAAAAGTCTTGCTGCCTTTAGCTTCTTCAGCTTTTCTTCTAACTTTTAATTCCTGATCTGACACCAATACATTTATTGAACGTTCAGGAATATTAATTTCTATTTCATCTCCTGTTTGTACCAAACCGATATTACCACCTGCAGCTGCTTCAGGAGAAATATGTCCAATAGACAAACCGGATGTTCCTCCAGAGAATCTACCATCAGTAATCAGTGCACATTTTTCACCAAGATGACGTGACTTTATATATGATGTGGGATATAACATTTCCTGCATACCAGGACCTCCTTTGGGTCCTTCATATACGATAACAACTACCTCTCCCGCGTTCACTTCTCCTGACAAAATACCTTCACAAGCATCATCCTGAGACTGATAAACCCTGGCCTTTCCTTTAAAAACAAAAATGGATTCATCAACACCTGCAGTTTTAACAACACATCCATCAGCGGCAATATTTCCTTTTAGAACAGCTAATCCCCCATCTTTGTTGTAAGCTTTTTCAACAGATCTGATACAACCCCCTTCTCTGTCAAGATCAAGCTGGGCATAATGCGTATTTTGCGAACCCATAACAAGGTTTCTGATACCAGCAGGAGCACTGGTATAAATATCTGAAGCCTCTTCAGATATTAATGTATTCATCACATCGTATTTGGCAATAGCTTCTTTTAATGTTAAACCATCAGCTCTTTTCACTTGATTATCTAGCAATCCAGCCCTGTCCAGTTCCGCAAGAATTCCGATGATACCACCTGCCCGGTTCACATCTTCAATATGATAATTTGAATTTGGAGCAACCTTTGACAGAACCGGTGTATTTCTGGAAATATTATCAATATCATCCATTGTAAAATCCACTTCAGCTTCATGAGCTATCGCTAATATGTGAAGTACTGTATTAGTTGATCCACCCATAGCCACATCTAAAGTCATGGCATTTTTAAATGCATTATAAGTACCAATAGAACGCGGCAGAACAGAGTCATCACCATCTCTATAGTATTTATAGGTGTTTTCAACAATAATTTTAGCTGCCTTTTCAAATAACTTTCTTCTGTTTGCATGAGTAGCTACTATTGTTCCATTACCAGGTAAAGCTAATCCAATTGCCTCATTCAAACAGTTCATTGAATTTGCTGTAAACATACCAGAACAAGATCCACAGGTAGGACAAGCATTAGCTTCTACAGCGCTTACATCATCATCAGAAACGGTATCATCCGCAGCCATCACCATAGCATCAACAAGATCTAAAGCCTTTTCACCAACTTTCCCTGCCTCCATTGGTCCACCGGAAACAAATACTGCTGGAATATTTAAACGCATAGCTGCCATTAACATTCCAGGCGTTATCTTATCACAGTTACTAATACACACCATGGCATCTGCCTGATGTGCATTACACATATATTCTACACTATCAGCA
Source organism: Marinilabiliaceae bacterium (assembly GCA_050290065.1). GTDB lineage: Bacteria > Bacteroidota > Bacteroidia > Bacteroidales > Marinilabiliaceae > Saccharicrinis. The sequence goes on along the minus strand of JBNKGY010000024.1, from coordinate 785 downwards.
ATAACATCTCTTGAAGGTAAAGAATACAACATACCATCATGACCCATGGCTATTCCATCATCTACAGCAATGGTATTAAACTCTGCAGCAAAACACCCTTGTTCTTCAATATATTTCTTAACCTCTTGCCCAATCTCATGCAAATGCACATGCCCCGGAACAAATTGAGTAAAGGAATTAACTATGGCAATCATAGGTTTTCCAAATTGCTCTTCTTTTACTCCATTAGCACGCCATAAGCTCCTAGCCCCAGCCATTCTTCGGCCTTCAGTAGTTGTTGCACTTCTTAATTTATTTTTCATTTTTTTATTTTAATGCTCAGTTTAAGATAAAAAAAAACCTTTCATCACATTGTGAGAAAGGCCTCTTGAAAAAATCTTATATTTTCAATTTTCACATACCATCCTCACTTCTGCCCGGTAATGACCAAGAGAATAATGTTAATGAGAATGAGTGAATACTTGTTTATCATTTCGTTTTGCTTTTTGTTGTAAAACAACGTTTACAAATGTAGAGCTTTTTTTTTAACCTCAAAAAAAATCTGAAAAAATTATGCATAATCTTTTCAAATAAGGCCTACAAAATCAATAAATAGGTCTATGCAATGTATATTTATTGATCCTTTACCACTCTTATTGCATGATTATACACGCAATATACACCCATAATCATCCCAAAATAACACCCATGACCGTTGTCATTTGAATATATTAACCTGAGTTCGATTAAAATTAGCGAGCTCAAATTTCAGTAAATGGTTGATTTACAATATAAATTTTTGAGAC
>JBNKGY010000023.1:0-29335 GCA_050290065.1 Marinilabiliaceae bacterium | reverse complement strand
TTTAGATACAAACGGAAAACTTCTTGAAGCTCGCAAGTTACACTCAATAACTTTAAGCTCATTATTCTTTCCTAAAATCTGCATATTAAATGGTCCGGAGATATTTAATGCTTTCGCAATTTCTCTGGCAATCTTTTTCACCCTGCGCATGGTTTCGATATACAGTTTCTGCGGAGGAAATACGATCGTCGCATCTCCGGAATGCACACCTGCAAACTCAACATGTTCTGAAATAGCATAAGCAATCACCTCACCATTTTTGGCCACAGCATCCACTTCTATTTCTTTTGCTTCCTCAATAAATTCCGAAACAACAACCGGGTATTCTTTAGATACATTAGCAGCCAAAGTTAAGAAATGCTCTAATTCATCCTTATTACTTACAACATTCATTGCTGCACCCGAAAGCACATAACTAGGACGAACCAATACAGGGAAACCAACCTCATCAACAAAAGTAAAGATATCATCAATTGAGGTTAACTCACTCCAACGTGGCTGATCAATATTTAAACTATCCAACATTGATGAGAACTTCTGACGATTCTCGGCATTATCAATATTCTCAGGTGATGTTCCTAAAATCGGAACATTCTGTTTATTCAGTTTCATAGCCAGATTATTCGGAATCTGACCTCCCACTGAAACAATTACACCTTTAGGAACTTCTAAATCAATAATATCTAATACTCTCTCAAGAGAAAGTTCATCAAAATACAATCGATCACAAATATCATAATCTGTACTTACTGTTTCCGGATTATAATTGATCATGATCGAACGATGCTTTTGCTCACGTATTGTATTTAAGGCATTTACACTACACCAGTCAAATTCTACCGAACTACCAATACGATACGCCCCACTACCTAATACAATAACCGACTTACCATCATTTTCGTAATCAATATCATGCTCGGTACCGCTATAGGTTAAGTACAGATAGTTGATTTGAGCAGGAAATTCACCAGCCATGGTATCAATTTGCTTTACAACCGGTAAAATATTTCTCTTTTTACGCTCATCTCTAACTTTAAGCAAATCATCGCCAATAACTTCACTGGTACTCTTGAATACACAACGAGCTATCTGGAAATCTGAATAACCTGAACGCTTTGCATTTCTTAACAAGTCATGTGGAAGATCTTCTACTTTAGAATATTTTTTCAATTCCGTTTCTAAATCACTAATATTCTTTAGTTTTTCAAGAAACCAATGATCAATTTTACTTAACTCATGAATCTCCTCAACACTCATTCCCGTTGTAAAAGCCTCGGCAATGGCATATATTCTTTGATCGGTTGGCTCAGCCAGTTCCGTTTTAACATCAATCCCTTTTAATGGTTGATTGGCAACAAAACCATGCATACCCTGACCAATCATCCTCAACCCTTTTTGAATGGCCTCTTCAAAAGTACGACCTATAGACATGATTTCGCCTACAGATTTCATACTACTTCCGATTTGCTTGCTAACTCCGTTGAATTTATTTAAATCCCAACGAGGAATCTTACAAACTACATAATCCAAAGCTGGTTCAAAAAACGTTGAAGTAACCTTAGTAACCGAATTTTTAAGTTCATGTAATCCATAACCTAAACCTAATTTTGCAGCTACAAATGCCAATGGATAACCAGTTGCTTTAGATGCAAGTGCACTAGAACGCGATAAACGGGCATTTACTTCAATAACCCTGTAATCTTCAGATTTTGGATCTAATGCATATTGTACATTACACTCTCCTACAACACCAATATGACGAATTATCTTTATAGCTAACTCACGAAGTTTATGATATTCAGAATTCGATAATGTTTGTGATGGAGCTACAACAATACTTTCTCCTGTATGAATTCCCAGCGGATCAAAATTCTCCATATTACATACAGTAATACAGTTATTATACTTATCCCTTACAACTTCATACTCTACCTCTTTCCATCCTTTTAATGATTCTTCAACCAATATCTGATTTGAATAAGAAAAGGCGTTTTCAGCACGCTCAATAAGTTCCTCTTTATTATTACAGAAACCACTTCCCATACCACCTAAAGTATAGGCTGCTCTAACTATTATTGGGAATCCAATTTTATCTGAAGCTTTCACGGCTTCATCAACTGAAGTTACTGCTAAACTAATAGGCGTTTTAACATCAATTTCTTTGAGTTTATTCGCAAATATTTCGCGATCCTCAGTATTAATAATGGACTGAACCGGAGTACCTAATACCTCTAAGTTGTACTTCTCAAGCACACCACTTAAATACAATTTAGTACCACAGTTTAATGCAGTTTGTCCCCCAAAGGCTAATAAAATACCATCTGGTCGTTCTTTTTTTATTACCTCCTCAACAAAATAAGGGGTTACAGGCAAAAAGTAGATTTTATCAGCAATCTTATCAGATGTTTGTACTGTGGCTATATTTGGATTTACCAAAACAGTTTCAATACCTTCCTCCTTTAAGGCTTTAAGAGCCTGTGATCCAGAGTAATCAAACTCTCCTGCCTCACCAATCTTCAGGGCACCTGATCCAAGTATTACTACCTTCTTAATGTCTTTATTCATGTTTACTGGCTATTATGAAATTGATGTAATGTATTCTTATGCATAATAAAATTGAAATAAATACTCATTTTTAATAGTCAAAACGCTTATTTTCCACTAAATTAAAAATTTAAAAACTGCACAACTTTTATTGCACAACACCTCTAACCTTTGCAAACTAGAAAGGTCTTCACTTTTTTATCATTCATTTCGGCTGCAAAAATACAAATATTTTATAAAATCCTTTTGAATATTTTAAAAAAGTGAATATTTTTGCATTTCAATTGTATATTTATACATTTGCATATTGATAGACGAATAAAATTGGATGGTAAATACAGCCAATCAAACAATAACAATCTATCCAATCAGAGTTGATTAAAATATAACAGATGAAAGTGAAAGCCCAAAGGCTTGCAGCCATAAAAAACATAATAACCGCTCAAAAAGTCAGTAGCCAGGATGAGTTATTAACACTTCTTGAAACGGAAGGTTTTTTAACCACTCAGGCCACACTATCAAGAGATCTTAAGTTTTTAAAAGTGGCAAAAATTCCACACTCTGATTTGGGTTATGTATATGAAATGCCTCAATCGATGTCAAAAACGAATGAGGAGGTCATTGAAGATTTTCCAGTGTCAGGAGTAGACACAATCGACTTCACTGGAAATTTGGCGGTAATTAAAACACGCCCCGGGTTTGCGAACAGCATTGCTTCGGTAATTGACAGTCATGACCCATATGAGATACTAGGAACAATAGCTGGTGACGACACCATTTTATTAATAAATAGAGAAGGCGTATCAAAAAATCATATTATTGATGTATTATCTCTATTTATACCTGGATTAAAAGATAAATTATTGTAGTTGGATTACAGAGGTGTTTAGAATTAAATAATGATAAAGGATTTTTACATAGGTGTTGCTACAGAACTTCATTTGGAATATGTAGACGAAATTCTGAAAACTATTGCCGATGCGGCAAAAGTGAGAGGGACTGGAATTGCTAAGCGAAGCCCTGGCTATATTATCCAAAAGATAAATGAAGGCAAAGCCATCATAGCATTAAACGGTAAAGAATTTGCCGGATTCTGTTATATAGAATCATGGGGACATAATCGTTTTGTAGCCAATTCAGGACTTATTGTAGTTGATAAGTACAGAGGTCAGGGGTTAGCAAAAGCAATCAAATCAAAAGCATTTGATTTATCCATGAAAAAGTATCCGGATGCCAAACTTTTTGGACTTACTACCGGATTGGCCGTAATGAAAATAAATTCGGACCTAGGTTATAAACCTGTTACTTTTTCAGAGTTGACTGACGATGAAATGTTCTGGAAAGGATGCCAGAGTTGCGTGAATTACGATATTCTGGTTAGAACTAAACGCAGACATTGTTTATGTACGGGAATGCTATACGATCCGTCAAAAGACAATAAGAAAAATGAAGAAGAAAAAAGCCTGAAAGTTTATAGCAGATGGTTAAAATTTAAACAATTTGTATTTCTACGTTCAAATAAAAAAAGATCTGAAAACAAGTTCTCTTATTTGAAACGTTTGCTTACAAATTAAAATAGTATCAGTAAAAAGTAGGCGATGGAAGTATCTTCCATCCTCATATTATAATACAAAGAAAATGGAAAAAGTTGTTTTAGCCTTTAGTGGCGGTTTAGACACCTCATTTTGTGTGAAGTATTTAAAACATGAAAAGGGATTAGATGTATATTCAGCAATTGCGAATACAGGTGGTTTTTCTGATAGCGAATTAAAAACAATAGAAGAAGGTGCCTATAATCTGGGAGTTTCTCAGCACGAGACTCTTGATGTAACAGACGTGTATTACCGCAATTGTATCAGATATATGATTTATGGTAATATCCTGAAAAACAACACCTATCCTTTATCTGTAAGTTCAGAACGAATTTTTCAGGCATATGCCATTGTTGATTACGCCCGAAAAATTGGTGCTAAATATATTGCTCACGGTAGTACTGGTGCAGGTAACGATCAGATTAGATTTGATCTTACTTTTCAAATTATAGCTCCTGAAATCGAAATCATTACACCAATTCGTGATTTAACACTTTCACGTGAAGCTGAAATCGAATATTTGATTAAGCACGGGGTTGAAAAAGACTGGAAAAAAATGGAATACTCCATAAACAAAGGTCTTTGGGGAACCAGCGTTGGGGGAAAAGAAACCTTAACATCAAACAAGACATTACCTAACGATGCATATCCATCTCAACTCACCGAAAAAGAACCTTCTGAATTAATTATTGAATTCAAAAAAGGAGAAATTGAATCGGTAAACGGAGAAACTTTTTCAACGCCTGTTGATGCCATCCGAAAAATAGAAACCATAGGAGCATCATATGCAATTGGTAGAGATACTCATGTAGGCGATACAATAATTGGAATCAAAGGAAGAGTTGGCTTTGAGGCTGCTGCTCCAATGTTGATTATTAAAGCTCACCACTTACTTGAAAAACATACACTTACCAAATGGCAAATGTATTGGAAAGAACAGTTAAGTAACTGGTATGGAATGCTTTTACATGAAGCTCAATATGTAGAACCAGTGATGAGAGATATTGAGAAATTTTTAGATAATTCTCAGCAAAACGTAACCGGAAAAGTAACCATTAAATTGTTACCATATCGTTTCGAACTTATTGGTATTGAATCAGATCACGACCTAATGAATTCCGGATTTGGTGATTATGGTGAAGTAAACAAAGGTTGGAGCGGAGATGATGTAAAAGGATTTACTACTATCCTGGGTAACCAATTAAAAATATTTAATAACGTTAACAAGGGTTCTCTTGATATAAACTAGAAATATAGATGATTAAAGTTGGAATTGTAGGAGGTGCGGGATATACAGCGGGTGAATTATTAAGAATACTTATACACCATCAGCAAGCAGATATTACTTGTATTCAAAGTACCAGTAACGCGGGCAATCCGATTGCGGCTGTTCATACAGATTTGCTGGGAGATACTGAGCTTGTTTTCAGTGCTGAGTTGGACACAAATGTGGTTGATGTTATTTTTTTATGCATGGGTCATGGAAAATCAAGGGAATTTTTAAATGAAAACAGCATTCCTGATCATATAAAAATTATCGACCTGAGTCATGACTACCGACTAAAAGAAGCTGGTAATGATTTCCTTTATGGATTACCGGAGTTAAATCGCGATGAAATAAAAAAAGCAAATAAAATAGCGAATCCGGGATGTTTTGCCACAGCTATTCAGTTGGCTTTGCTTCCAATTGCTGCAAGTAGCAAACTAAATGAGGTTCATGTAAACGCCATTACAGGTTCAACAGGGGCCGGTCAAAAACCAACAGCAACTTCGCATTTTAGTTGGCGAAATAACAATGTATCCATTTACAAAGCCTTTTCTCACCAACATTTAGGGGAGATCAGACAATCGCTTAACCAATTACAAAACAACTTTAATGACGCGGTCAACTTTATTCCTGTAAGAGGAAATTTTACAAGAGGAATAATGGCCAGTGCTTATACAGAAAGTGATTTAACAGCTGAGGAAGCAGTTAAATTATTTAAAGATTATTACAAAGATCACCCATTTGTGACGGTAACTGATACTAATCCACATTTAAAACAGGTGGTTAATACGAATAAAGGAATTGTGTTTGTTGAGAAGTACGATGGTAAGATATTTGTCATTAGCATGATAGATAACTTAATCAAAGGGGCATCAGGTCAGGCTGTTCAAAATATGAACTTAATGTTCGGACTTGAGGAAACAACAGGTCTTCGACTTAAATCGGTAGCTTTTTAATCTGAGAAACATAACCATTGTTTAATCTTCAGAATTAGAACACTGCAATTTAACGGTTTGAGAATGTATACTTTTAAATGGTTTAAATTACGTGTTATATTACAAAAGAAGACTTGTTAACAATCCTGCAGGAAAGCCAAGAGTCCTGCAGGATTGTTGCACCTCTAATCACAAACACAACAAACATACAATTGCCATTAGATATTTTTAATTAAAACTACTATGAACTTATTTGATGTATATCCTCTTTTTAATATTGAGCCTGTAAAGGCACAAGGAAGCTACATATGGGATAAAGAGGGAAATAAATACCTGGATTTATACGGTGGTCATGCAGTAATATCAATCGGACACTCACATCCACACTATGTTAAACGCATTTCTGATCAGTTAAATCAAATTGGATTTTACTCAAATTCAGTTCAAAATCAATTACAAAAAGATTTGGCTAAAAAGCTCGGAGAGGTATCTGGGCTGGAAAATTACAACTTGTTTTTATGTAATTCCGGTGCTGAGGCTAATGAGAATGCATTAAAACTCGCTTCTTTTGCAACGAATAAAAAGAAAATCATCTCGTTTAAAAAAGCATTTCATGGAAGAACCTCTGCCGCTGTAGCCATAACCGACAACCCAAAAATCATTGCTCCTATTAACAGCAACCACGAATCCGTTATCGTAGAGTTAAACGATCTGGAAGCAGTTGAAAAGGAACTCCAAAAAAAAGATGTTTGCGCTGTTATTATTGAAGGAATACAAGGTATTGGAGGTATTATTGTACCTGATCCATTATTTTTAGAAGGTCTTGGTGAGCTTTGTCAAAAATACGAAGCAGTGCTAATTTTAGATGAGATTCAATCTGGATATGGTCGCTCAGGAAAGTTCTTTGCTTTTCAATACAGCAATGTAAAACCAGATATAGTTACCACAGCAAAAGGAATGGGGAATGGATTTCCTATTGGAGGAGTACTAATATCTAATAAGTTTAAGCCTTGGTTTGGAATGCTGGGTACTACATTTGGAGGAAATTACCTGGCTTGTGCAGCTGCTCTCGCAGTATTAGAGGTGATGGAAAAAGAAAACCTGATTGAAAATGCATATGTGGTCGGCAATTACATTGTTACAAAATGTAAAAAATCATTAAATAACTGCAAAGTAAGGGGGTTAGGACTGATGATTGGCCTGGAATTTGATGATGAAATAGTCGAATTAAGAAAAAAACTTCTTTTTGAAGATAAAATTTTCACTGGAGTTTCAGGCACAAAAACGATAAGGATTCTTCCTCCATTAAACATCAGTAAACAAGAAGCTGACATATTTTTAAATAAATTAACAACTTCTTTATAATAGTAACTGTGCCTGATACGTTTATAACATAATACTATAAAACAAACAGGCTATGGTAAAGTCGTTCTGGAATGAAGAATGGAAACAGATTAATTTTGAAGAGGGCGCTCTCAAAAAGAAATATGCCATTTCAAATTATGGAAGAGTAATTAGTTATACTGAGTCAATTGAAGATGGAGCCTTAATTAAAGGCGGTATACTTAGAGGGTATGCCACACTTCCGGTTCGTCCGTTTGGAAAGTCAAAAACTTTTTATATTCATAAATTAGTTGCACAATATTTTATTGAAAACAACAGATCTGATGCTAAATTTGTAATTCATTCCGATTATAATAAAAACAACAATTATATTGAGAACCTGAAATGGAGTACTAAAGAAGAAGTATTTGATCATCAAAAAAATAATCCACTGGTTCTTGAAGCCAGAGCAAAACAAAAAGGACGAAAAACAGATCAGGGACACAAATTAAGTTCAACGGAGGTTATTCGTTTAAAAAAGAAAATATTTGATCCCAAACGTAAATCCAGATTGAAAATCATTGCTAAACAGTTTGGTATAAGCGAGATGCAATTATACAGAATTAAATCTGGAGAAAACTGGGGACACATAAAAGTTGAAATTGACGGCACAACATACTAATGTAGCATGACTAATATAAACTGTTGGTCATTTACAGGTAATGAAAAATGCCATACAGAGTCATACTATGAAAAACAAGAAAATCACCATCATTGGCGGAGGAAATCTAGGCCAAGCTATTGCCAAAGGCATAGTAAATTCAAAGGTTGTTGAGGCTTCTAACCTAACCGTAACAAGACGAAGATTAGAGCTAATTCAAAATTTAAAAGATGCAGGAATAAACATTTCCTCTGATAATAAAGCTGCATCGCAAGGGGCTGACATCATTTTTTTAGGTGTAAAACCTTATCAGGTTGAAGATATCATAACTGAAATTAAGGATTGCATTAATGAAAAAACCATAATCATATCCTTAGCTACAGGAATTGACTCATTAACCATAGAAAAATTCTTAGGAAAAGAACTTCCAATATTCCGGGCAATGCCAAACACTGCAGTTGCAATTGGTCAATCCATGACATGTATTTCAGCTCATAATGCTAACGAGGAACAAGAGAAAATCGTACTTACTTTATTCGAACAAGTTGGACAGGCTTTAATTATACCAGAAGAATTAATGGCATCTGCTACTGTATTAGCGGCTTGTGGAATTGCCTTTGCATTAAGATTTATAAGAGCTGCAACGCAAGGAGGAATTGAAATTGGCTTTGGAGCTGATCTTGCCTTAAAAATAGCCTCTCAAACTGTTAAGGGAGCTGCCGACCTGCTAATTAACTCTGAAACACATCCGGAACACGAAATAGACAAGGTTACAACTCCCCGTGGTGTTACCATTTCCGGTCTTAACGAGATGGAACATCAAGGATTTAGTTCTTCTTTGATTAAAGGATTATTAACTTCATTTAATAAAATCGAAAACAACAAATAAATCCTGACTGTCAGTGTTTAATTCTATTACCATAAAAATTGGCTCAAACGTTTTGACAAACGAGAATGGTATGCTTCATAACGAACGTGTATCTCATTTAGTTGATCAAATAGCTCATCTTCATAAACAAAAAAAAGAAATCATTTTAGTATCCTCAGGAGCAGTTGCTGCCGGACGGTCTATGGTGAAAATCAATAAGAAAACGGATACTGTTTCAGCACGTCAATTATTATCATCTGTGGGACAGGTAAAATTGGTAAATACTTATTCAACTTTATTTGAAAAGCATGGTATTCAATGTGCTCAGATATTGGTAACAAAGCAAGATTTCAGATCCAGAGATCATTATCTGAACATGAAAAACTGTATTTCAACACTTATTGAAAATGGTATTGTACCTATTATAAATGAGAATGATGCGGTTTCAGTAACTGCCTTAATGTTTACCGATAATGATGAACTGGCAGGTCTCCTATCGTCAATGATGAACAGTGATGCCTTATTTATCTTAAGCAATGTTAATGGAATATACGATCGGGATCCTAAGGAAAAGGATGCACAAGTAATTAAAACTATAAAGAGTACGAATGCTGATTTATCATCATTTATTTCCACAACAAAGTCAGATTTTGGACGAGGGGGCATGCTTACTAAATGTAATATTGCGCAAAAAACAGCAGCCTCAGGAACTTCGGTACATATCGCTAACGGAACAAAACTGAATATCTTAACCGATTTAAATAATAACCCTGATGATGTGGAGCATACAAGATTTTTGCCGGGAGAAAGGTATCCAGCCATAAAAAAATGGATTGCTTATTCTGAATCTTTCACAAATGCTGAAATCATTATCAACAAAGGTGCAGTTGAAGCGTTAAACTCTAGCAAAGCAACCAGTCTGCTTTTAGCTGGAGTCATTAAAATAAGCGGAGAATTTAAAAAAGGTGATTTATTAAAAATCATTGCTGAAGATAATAAACCAGTGGGTATTGGAAAGGCAAAATATGATTATTCAAAGGCCATGGAGCATTTGCATGATCCCAAATATCAACCCCTTATACATTACGACTATTTATATCTGTTTTAATCGTCTGCAATTATTTGATACATAACCTCAATCTATATAATAATGAAGTGTTTAGCTCAATTTGAAAAAGTAAAAGATGCCGCTCGTGGTTTATCCAGAGTGAAGCAAGAAGATATTGTTCAACTTTTAAACAAGCTGGCGAATAAGGCTGAAGAATCTATTCCTGAACTTTTGGTTGCCAACCAAAAAGATTTGGATCGTATGGATATAAACGATCCCAAATATGATAGATTAATGCTTACTAAGGAGAGAATTGAAGGCATTGCCGCTGACATTAGAAATGTTGCTAAACTACCTTTTCCTATTGGTGAAATACTTGAAGAGAGAACACTCGACAATGGCATGAATTTGCAAAAAGTAAGAGTTCCTCTTGGGGTTATTGGGGTAATCTACGAAGCACGTCCAAATGTAACCTTTGATGTATTTTCCTTGTGTATGCAATCAGGCAACGCTTGCGTTTTAAAAGGAGGAAGTGATGCAGAGTTTTCAAATAAAGCCATTGCCGGAGTAATTCATCAGGTACTAAAAGATGAAGGTTTTAATCCTGAAGTTCTACAACTACTACCTCCGGAAAGATCAGCTGCAACAGAACTAATGAATGCCATAGGTTACGTTGATATTTTAATCCCTCGTGGATCTCAGAACTTAATCAATTCAGTACGTGAAAATGCAAATATACCTGTTATTGAAACGGGTGCAGGGATTGTACATACTTACGTAGATGCTTCTGCCGATTTTAAGAAAGCTGCGGATGTGGTGGTGAATGCCAAAACAAGAAGAGTCAGTGTTTGCAATGCCTTGGATTGCCTGGTGATTCACAAAGATAAATTAGCTGAACTTGCTGAAATGATTAAAGGAATGATTCCTTTTAATGTTGAGATATTTGCTGACCATAAAGCTTACGATGCTTTGAATGGTCAATATCCAACTAGTTTGTTAAAAAAGGCCACTGAAGAATCTTTTGGAACTGAATTTTTAGCTCACAAAATGTCAGTAAAAACCGTTGACAATATTGATGAAGCTTTAGATCACATCTATAAATACAGTTCAAAACATAGCGAAGCCATTATTGCAGAGGACGCCAAAGCCATTGAACGTTTTTATAATGAGGTGGATGCAGCTGCTGTATATGCCAATGCTTCAACGGCGTTTACAGATGGTGCTCAGTTTGGATTAGGCGCCGAAATTGGTATCAGCACTCAAAAACTACATGCAAGAGGACCGATGGCATTAAAAGAGTTAACCAGCTACAAATGGCTAATAAAAGGCAACGGTCATTCACGCCCGGCATAAAGAGTTACAACGATAAAACCCTGAAAAATAAAAATATAAAACTGATATAGCCAATACCATTAATTGTGTATTAATCGGCCTTCAGTTTTTTGCTAAAACATAATTGCATGAAACGATATTTAAAAGTTGAAGATATAGGAGATTTAAAAGAAGCCTTAAATGAGGCTTTCGAAGTTAAAAAGAATCCTTACGCATACAGCGAACTAGGAAAAAACAAAACCATCATACTTGTATTTTTCAACTCTAGCCTTCGTACCCGACTAAGTACACAAAAGGCTGCTATGAATATGGGTATGAATGTAATGGTGCTTGATATAAACAAAGATGGCTGGAAACTGGAATCCGAAATGGGGGTTGTTATGGACAGCGATAAACCAGAACATATAAAAGAAGCCGTTCCTGTAATTGGTCAGTATTGCGACTTGATTGGTGTGCGTTCATTTGCCACTTTCGAGAATAAAGAAGATGATTATTCAGAGAAGGTTCTGAACCAATTTATTCAATATTCAGGAGTACCTGTAATTAGTTTAGAATCAGCCACACGTCACCCTTTACAAGCATTTGCTGATCTTATTACAATTGAAGAGCATAAACAGAAAGAAAAACCTAAAGTAGTTTTAACCTGGGCTCCACATCCCCGTGCTTTGCCTCAGGCAGTTGCTAATTCATTTACCGAATGGATGAAAGAAGCAGACGTTGAGTTTGTTATTACACACCCAAAGGGCTATGAGCTTGCTGATGAATTTACTGAAGGTGTTACTGTTGAATATGATCAACGTGAAGCTTTTAAAGATGCAGATTTTATCTATGCGAAAAACTGGTCTTCATTTTCAAATTATGGTCAGGTAATTAGTAAAGATATGGACTGGACTGTTAATGAAGAAAAAATGGCATTAACAAACAATGCAAAATTCATGCACTGTCTGCCAGTCAGACGAAATATGATTGTTACTGATGGCGTAATAGAAAGTGAAAACTCATTGGTTGTTCAAGAGGCAGCAAACAGAGTAGTATCTGCACAAACTGTCATTAAAAGAATGTTAGAAAACCTATAAAAACTTATCAAGTAAATTCCCATGCAAGATATTACCATTGTTAAAGTTGGAGGAAAAGTAGTTGAAACTCCCGAATCATTACAAGAACTGTTAACTGACTTTATAGCATTACCAGGTTTAAAAATACTGGTTCATGGTGGAGGTCGGTCAGCAACAAAGGTAGCTGCTCAACTTGGTGTTGAAACAAAGATGGTTGAGGGCAGGAGAATTACAGACCTGGAAACGCTTAAAGTTGTTACCATGGTTTATGCAGGCTTGGTAAATAAAAACATAGTGGCTTCACTTCAGGCTAAAGGAGCAAATGCCATTGGATTAACGGGTGCCGACTTAAATTTAATAAAGGCCATTAAACGACCTGTGAAAGAAATAGATTATGGTTATGTGGGTGATATTGAATCCGTTCAGGTTAATGAATTAATGGACTTAATCAATAAAAACGTAGTACCGGTAGTGGCTCCTCTAACACATGATGGCAATGGTAATATGCTAAATACCAATGCAGACACCATGGCGAGTGCATTGGCTATTGCATTAGCAAAATATTACAAAGTAAATCTGGTGTATTGTTTTGAAAAAAAAGGAGTATTGAGTAATCCGGATGATGACGATGCTGTAATATCTGAATTAACCCATAATCTTTTTAAAGAACATCAGCAAACAGGAGTAATTGCAGAAGGTATGATACCGAAATTAGATAACGGATTTAATGCATTGGATAGTGGTGTTTGTAAAGTAAATATAACGAATACACAAGGACTAAAAAACGGACTAAATTCAGGTACAATCTTAAATAAAGACTAATTTCAGAGTCACATCTTTTAAAATATTAAGAAAAGTCCATTTCAGTTCATTGGAAATACCTAAAGGTGTTAAATCGGGCACTAATGATAAATCAAAATGCAGATGAAAAATTTTGAATCCTATTACAATAAATCAGTTGATCTATTAAAAAAGCTTATTGAGACTAAATCTCTTAGCAAAGAAGAAGATAATGCTGGTGACATTGTAGAATCACATCTTAAATCATTAGGTCTTCATCCATATAGAAAAGGAAATAATATTTGGGTTTGGTCTTCACCAAAAGATACAAACAAACCGGTTTTACTACTAAATTCACATATTGACACTGTAAAACCTTCATCAAAATGGACCTACAATCCATTTGAAGCTACGGTTGAAGAAGACTTTCTTTATGGGCTTGGCAGCAATGATGCAGGAGGTCCGTTAGTATCTTTATTGGCTACATTTCTTCTTTTATCTGAAGAAAAACAATCTTATAATTTAGTATTTGCAGCAACTGCTGAAGAAGAAATATCAGGAAAAAACGGAGTAGCTTCAATTTTAAACGAACTAGGAACAATTGATTTAGCTATCGTAGGCGAACCTACTCAAATGCAAATGGCAATTGCTGAAAAAGGTTTAATGGTTTTAGATTGCGAATCCAAAGGGAAGGCCGGCCATGCAGCTCGTGAAGAAGGTATTAATGCCATATACAAGGCGATCAAAGACATTGAATGGTTTAAAACTTATCAATTCCCTGAAGTATCTGACTTATTTGGTCCTGTAAAAATGTCAGTCACTCAAATAGAATCAGGCTCTCAGCATAATGTAGTTCCGGATACATGCAAATTTGTTGTTGATGTAAGAGTAAATGAAAAATACTCCAATAAGCAAGTCGCTGAAATCATTCAATCAAAAGTTGAATGTAGCGTAATTCCAAGGAGTACCAGACTAAACAGTTCTTACATTCCACTTGACCATGCGGTTGTAAAAAGGGGACTTGAATTAGGAAGAGAATATTATGGTTCACCGACGACATCGGATCAGGCTTTGATGAATTTTACCACATTAAAAATGGGTCCTGGCGATTCTGCGCGATCGCATACAGCAGATGAATACATTAAATTGAGTGAAATAGAACAAGGTATTAAAATATACTTTGAACTATTAAATGGATTAAAAATAGAACAATTATAGATTTTACATCTATGAAATCTGAAAAAATGAATGCTTCATCATGAAGATTGCTATACGAAAAATATGTGACAAATGTCATATTTTTAACTTGTTGATTTGAATTTATAACTTTAATAAACTATATTTGCTTCAATTATAAGATATTTAGATAACGCAGTTAACACTTTATAATCTCCATCTATCTTTTGAGGCATCAAGTAAATGAAAAACATAGGTTTGCATAGTGCTAAAAGTATGTTTTTATACAAACGACTATTGAAATGAAACTTTGGGATAAGGGCATAAAAGTAAATGATAAAATAGAAGCTTTCACGGTTGGTAAAGATCGTGAGATGGATCTTTATTTAGCTCCTTTTGATGTATTGGGTACCATGGCTCATATTACAATGCTGGAAAGTGTAGGATTGCTTGAAAAAGAGGAGCTTGAAAAATTATTAACTGAGTTAAAAAATATATATTCTGATACTTTAAATGGCAAATTCACGATTCAGGATGGTGTAGAAGATGTTCATTCTCAGGTTGAGATGATGCTCACCGAACGATTAGGGGATATCGGGAAAAAAGTACATAGTGGTCGATCAAGAAACGATCAGGTTTTATTAGATCTTAAACTCTTTATCCGATCAAAAATTGAAGAGGTAGTAAATGCATCCAAAGAATTCTTTGACGCACTTCAGGTTCAGAGTGAAAAATATAAAGATTATTTAATTCCAGGATATACACATCTTCAGGTTGCCATGCCTTCATCATTTGGTTTATGGTTTGGAGCATACGCAGAAAGCCTTACGGATGATATGCAAATACTGAATGCTTCCTGGAAAATTGCAAATCAAAATCCACTTGGAGCCGCTGCCGGATATGGAAGCAGCTTTCCTTTAAATCGCCAATTAACAACCGATTTATTAGGGTTTGACAACATGAACTACAATGTGGTTTATGCTCAAATGGGAAGAGGAAAAACTGAGAAAAACGTTGCCATGGCATTGAGCTCTGTAGCATATACAGTAGGGAAATTCGCCATGGATGCATGCTTATATATGAGTCAGAATTTTGGCTTTTTAACATTGCCAGGGGAATTAACAACCGGTTCAAGCATAATGCCCCACAAAAAAAATCCTGACGTATTTGAACTAATAAGGGCTAAGTGCAATCAAATTCAAGCCCTGCCTGATACAATTGGCATGATTACTGGTAATTTACCTTCTGGTTATTTCCGTGATCTACAATTGATTAAAGAGAACTTTTTACCTGCTTTTGATGACCTGATCAGTTGTTTAGATTTGGCCACCTTTGCAGTAAATAACATCTCTGTAAAAAAAGATATTCTTAACAATGAAATGTACAAATATGCATTTAGTGTTGAGGAGGTAAACAAACTTGTACTACAAGGTGTTCCTTTTCGAGATGCATATAAGCAAATTGGAGGATTGATTGAGGAAGGGAAATTTGAACCTGAAATTAATGTTGTGCATACGCACGAAGGTACAATTGGTAACCTGTGCACAAATGAAATAAAACAAAAAATGGATGTTATATTTCAGTCATTTAATTTCAAAAAAGTTGCAGAAGCAATTCAATCGTTAAGTAAAAACTAAAATAAGATATATAAAAATGGTATTATTGGATAATCTGGCTAAACTAGCAGTACAATCATGTGAAATCGAAAAAGAACTTTTTGACCAGTATGGTGTAAAAAGAGGTCTTAGAAATGCAGATTTCTCAGGAGTATTGGTAGGATTAACCCACATTGGTAATGTGGTTGGGTACGACAACAAAGATGGAAAGTTAATTCCCAGAGAAGGGGAATTATACTATCGTGGTGTCGAACTTAAAGACTTAGCCAATGGATTCCTTTCTACCGGACGTCATGGTTTTGAAGAAACAGCTTATTTATTACTTACAGGTCAACTTCCTAACCAAACAGAATTAGGTGATTTTACCAGCTATTTGGCTGAACAAAGTGAATTACCTCCGTTTTTCTCAAAAAACATGATTCTGTCGTTAAGAGGACGTGATGTAATGAATATGCTAGCCAGATCAGTTCTTGGATTGTACGCAGCAGATGAAGATGCTGAAGATCTTAGCAACGTTAATTTAATGAAGCAGGCAATTAGTCTTGTTGCCAAATTCCCTGTGATAGTTGCCTATGCATATTATGGTATGCGTCATTCATTTCAGAGAAAATCTTTGATTATAAGGCATCCTCAAAAAGAACTTAGTTTAGCTGAAAACTTCCTCTATATGCTTAAAGGAAAGGATTACACTAAACTCGAGGCTGATTTACTGGATCTTTCACTAGTAATACATGCTGAACATGGTGGAGGTAACAACTCTACATTTACTACACGTGTAGTAAGCTCAGCGCAAACAGATACTTATTCGGCCATTGCTGCTGCATTGGGATCTCTAAAAGGAGGTTTACATGGAGGCGCCAACCTTAAGGTTATTGATATGATGGATAATATCAAAGCAAATGTTAAGGATTGGAGCGATAAGAAAGAGGTTTCGGCATACTTAATGAAGTTACTTAAAAAAGAAGCCTTCGATAAAACAGGTAAAATTTACGGAATAGGTCATGCGATTTATACGCTTTCTGATCCCCGTGCCGTTCTGCTTAAAGAAAAAGCCAGAGAGTTGGCTGATGAAAAAGGAAGAATGGATGAGTTTAAACTATATGAACTTATTGAAGAATTAGCACCAGAAGTATTCTATCAGTTTAAAGGACAGAATGCAAAAGTTATTTGCGCTAACGTAGACTTCTACTCAGGATTTGTATATCAATGCATAAAAATTCCAAAAGAAATATATACTCCAATATTTGCCGTAGCGCGCATCGCCGGATGGGCTGCACATCGCATAGAGGAGGTTACATTCTCAAGCCGCCGCATAATACGCCCGGCATACAAGTGTGTAATTGATCGATCTACTTATCTTCCGTTGGAATCTAGATAAGTGTTTTTGTTGATTGGGTAATGAAAAGGCTGTCTGTGGGGGAAAAATCAGACAGCCTTTTTTCTTGATTTTATAGCCTGATTAAAATACATACCCCAATTGCAAAGTAAGATAATCGGCAACTCTGCCATGCACCTTTAAGTTAATCCCGGTAGTTAAATGAGTTCCCATTAAGTATCGCAGATAATATTGCTGTAGCAGTAAGTTTGGGGCTTTCATTCCTCGTACTACATAAAACCCTAATTGCTGCCCAAACCGAACTTTTTGTAAAACAAACTCATTTCCAATAAGTGGAGCCACACTCCATTGATCTAATTCATCATCAGAATTGATCATCTGCTGGTATTCAATTATTGCTGCCAAGGTAAATGCATTTATTCTTCCTCCCCTAACACTTCTATTATAAGTAAAAACAACCACTTGTCTATATTCTTCAGAAATCGTATCACTTTTAAGTGTATATCCTACCAATAATTCCTTTCGTTTCCGATACTTAAACACATCAACCATTTCTAAATCTTTAATCTCATATTTATGCATAGTATATTCCGCAGCCATGCTTAAAGCAGGATAATTTAAACCCAAGTTGGGTTGCTTTATACCTCCGTTGGAAATATGACGAAAAGAAACCGTTGATTTTATACTCCAATGATTATTGATGCAGTAATAGGCTGACGCCCCCCCAACCAATGGAAATACTAATTTAGTGCTGTATGTTTTATTATATGGATTTGTTTCTACATGATACGGATTACTTACAAAAGCAACTCCCGTACCGAATTTGGCAGAGAACCGCCATTTACGGTTAATCTTAATAAACGGTTCAAAATAAGCCACAGCATGAATTGAATAACCCAAATCTTCATGCTGAAAATCAACATAATTTAATCCAATTCCCCACTTAGGCACAAACCAAAATGAACTTTTAATCTTATTAGACAATAACAGCTGACTGATTTCGAATTCAATTCCAACAGGGTTAACTCCACCATAGGTAGACAATTTATTTGTATGGACATGAAAGAATCCATAGTAGGCTGACAAACTATAAAAAACAGGTTGTGTAGTTAACGTATCCTGCGAGTAAATCCGCGAAGAAAACACAATAACGGATAGCACTAACAATAAATACCGAACATAACAATAATATGCAATATTTCTATCCAAATCCATTACTGAAGAATATTTTCATTCACATTATTCCGCTGATATTAAAGTTATCCATCTTCTAACATAAATACTAATCTTCACATAATAATAAACACACAATGCATATTTATGCATTTCATTGGTTTTGTTTTTTATATTTATACATTACTAAATGTTTTATTAGTGGAAAATATATTTATTTACTAACTTTGCGTCCGAATTTAAAACAGGAGTGTTATTGCCCATATGGCAATAGTAAATACTATATTATAAATATTGGATTATCTTAATGTTATGCCTGAAGTAAAAGGAATTAAGTTGGTGCTCGAAGACGGTACAGTTTTCGAAGGAAAGTCGTTTGGATATCATAAATCAGTGGCTGGTGAGGTTGTTTTTAATACTGCAATGACTGGTTACCCGGAAAGTTTAACTGATCCATCTTATAAAGGTCAGATATTAGTTTCAACTTACCCTTTAATTGGAAATTATGGCGTTCCTAAAGATGAAAAAGAACATGGTATTCCATTGTTCTATGAATCTGATCAAATTCATATCTCCGGACTAATCATTTCTGATTATTCATTTGATTACAGCCATTGGAATGCAAAAAACTCTTTAAGAGAATGGTTAATCCAAAATGAAATCCCGGGAATTTTTGATATTGACACGAGAGCTTTAACAAAAGTATTACGCGAAAAGGGCTGTATGCTGGGTAAGATATTGATTGATGATGAAGATATTGAACAATATGACCCTAACACCGATAACCTTGTTGCACAGGTTAGTACTAAAGAAAGAAAAGTATACGGAAACGGTAAATACAAAGTAGTACTTGTTGATACCGGAGCTAAATATAATATTTTAAGGTGTCTGCTAAAAAGAGACACAACTGTAATTGTGGTGCCTTGGGATTACGATTTTACTCAGGAGGATTATGATGGTATAATGCTTTCAAACGGTCCTGGTAATCCGGAAATGTGTTCAACGACTGTTGAGAACATTAAAAAAGCGATTGAGATTGGCAAGCCAATTTTTGGCATATGCTTAGGAAACCAATTATTAGGTATAGCTTCCGGCGGAAGTACATACAAGCTTAAATACGGTCACAGAGCACACAATCACCCCGTAATTAAAGTCGGCACTAACAATTGCCATATTACATCTCAAAACCATGGTTATGCTTTGGATAATGATTCCTTAAACAGCGACTGGGAACCATTATTTATTAATGTAAATGATAAAAGTAACGAAGGAATTCGTCACAAATCAAAACCATTCTTTTCTACTCAATTTCACCCAGAGGCTTCAAGTGGGCCTACAGACACTGAGTTTCTTTTTGATGATTTTATCACACTCATAGAAGAATCTAAGAAGTAATAAAATACTTTGACAAAGATATAGTCCTGAGGAATTTTCTTCAGGACTTTTTTATGCTTTCAAATTTAATTGTTACATTAAATACTAACCTGATAACCTGAATTGTCGTTAATTTGTGATTACCAAATACAAACTAAAATTATTTTGAGGTAAAGGAACATTTGTTCCTAATTATTTGCTCTGACCATGTCAGTTTTATAACTTTATACTTAACCCATTGCGAACTAATGCATATTGAGATGAAAATTATAGCATTACTATTAATTTTGGCGATAACTACAATTGCCTGCAATTCAACAAAAACATCTTCAGTTAATGATACTAATCCTCCCAAAATAGCTGAAGCAGAAAACGACACCACTCAATATGAGCTTATCATATTCGATATCAAATTCAACTCTTATTTGGCTACTCAACCTCCAATGGAATTTTACTCAATTAATTACTATAAAACCTGGAATATACAATACGTTACCGAATGGAATTACAGGCACTTAAATCCAATTAAGTATGGGAACTTCTATGAAACCCATATTGACTATTCTCCAAATATTGATTACGGGATTGAGTTAAATTATAAATTATACTACTATTTCTTATTTATCGAAAAGGAATATGGAATAAGGCTTGTTCAAAGAGCCAAAACCGCCAGATAGAAACCAAAGTAATCCCAAACTATTTCTTTCATTTAAGTTTTAAATGCTAAAAAAAACTTTATTTTTGAGTGAAATTAAATAGTTAAAACCCTTATGAACTTATTGGAAGCCACTGGTGTAGTTAAAAAATATGCCAATCACCTTGCCCTTGACCGTGTAGATGTAAATATCCCGGAAAATAAGATTTTTGGTCTACTTGGACCTAATGGAGCGGGCAAAACTACTTTTATAAGAATTATTAACCATATAACGATGCCTGATCAGGGAGAGATACTTTTCAAAGGCAAACCATTAACAGCATCTGACATATATAACATTGGATATTTACCAGAAGAAAGAGGTTTATATAAAAAAATGAAGGTTGGAGAGCAAGCCCTTTATTTGGCACGCTTAAAAGGTTTATCCAAACAAGATGCTTATAAAAAGATAAAATATTGGTTCGAAAAATTTGATATTGCTCCCTGGTGGAATAAGAAAGTTGAAGAGCTTTCAAAAGGGATGCAACAAAAAATACAGTTCATTGTAACCGTAATGCACGAACCTGAACTGCTTATATTCGACGAACCTTTTAGCGGATTTGATCCAATAAATGCCAATTTGTTAAAAAAGGAAATTATCAATCTAAAAGAAAAAGGAAGTACGATCATTTTTTCAACCCATAACATGAGTTCTGTTGAAGAATTATGCGATGATATTTGCCTGATTAATAAATCAAAAACCATACTTAATGGTAAAATCGATGATCTTAAACAACAGTTTAAAAACAATGAAATATTAATAGATTTTGCAGGAGATAAAGAATTATTTAAAGAAAAGCTCAATGATGATTACCTGATGAAGGAATTAACTCAAAGAGCGAATCTGAATTCAGCTAAAATACAACTCAAGGAAGACAAAAATATCAATCATCTTATATCTATGCTCCTACCCGATTTTAGCATCAACGGTATTAATGAAATACTACCATCCATGGATGAGGTTTTTATTAAAGCTGTTGAACATTCAAATTCAAACCAATAAATAAATCTGTAACAATCTAAATTCATGAAACGAGTATAAAAATGATTTCTCACACTGGAGGATGATTTGTTTTTGCAAGTTCCATGCTACAATAAATATCAAAATATAAACGCATGAATAAAATATTACTCATTATAAGCCGTGAATATTTAACCCGGGTACGAAAAAAGAGCTTTATAATAATGACTCTGCTAAGTCCGTTGTTATTTGCAGCCATGATTGTTGTACCTACCTGGCTTAATTCGCAAGAAGATACGAAAGAAAAAGTTATTGCAATAGAGGATCATACAGGTCTTTATGCCAATACTTTTGAAGATTCCAAGTATATCAAATATGAATCACTCACTTCAAGTGGTTCCATAGAAAAGCAAAAAATTATTAGAAACGGATATGATGCTCTCCTGGTAATAAATAATGATTTACTGCAAAAGCCCTCTGATATTCAATTGTATTCTGATGGCCAAATCACTATGGATATTCAGGATAATATCAACCACCAGCTCAATACCTATTTAAAAGACCAAAAGTTAAAAAGCTTCCAAATCGAAGGCCTAAACGAAAAAATTAAAGAAATAAATGGATTTCATGTAAATATTCAAACCATCAGACTAGATAAAGACGGAGAAGAAAAAGAAGGTAATGCTGTATTGGCCATGATTATTGGAATGGTATCGGCTCTTATGATTTACATGTTTATGTTGATGTATGGCACCCAGGTAATGAAAGGTGTTATTGAAGAAAAATCAAGCCGCATTGTAGAGGTCATTATTTCTTCTGTAAAGCCTTTTCAATTGATGATGGGTAAAATTATAGGGATTGGCCTGGTTGCATTAACACAGTTTTTACTATGGATCATTTTAACGTTGGGGGTTACCGGCATCACTCAAGGAATTGCAAGATCCAATGACAAAGGAACTCAACCAAAAGAAATATCTATCACACAGCATATTGAGGACGGGCAAAATCACATTATTGAAGATTCAACTAATAATTCAAAACCTGATGATACCATGTCAAAAGTAATGGACCTGATTTTTGATGCTCGTATGTTGACAACGGTTGCCTTCTTTATCTTTTACTTTATCGGAGGTTATTTGGTATATTCTGCATTATTTGCGGCTATAGGATCAGCAATAGATAATGAAACCGAGACCCAACAATTTGTTATGCCCATTCTTATACCTCTTATATTGTCCATTTACGTGGCAATGGCAGTATTTAAAAATCCACACGGGGATATTGCTTTTTGGTTTTCAATGATACCGCTCACCTCACCGGTTGTAATGATGTCTCGCCTACCTTTTGACGTTCCTACTTGGGAGTTATTATTATCCATGTTTATTTTAACGGCTTCTTTCGTATTTCTAACATGGTTTGCTGGTCGCGTATACCGGACAGGAATATTGATGTATGGTAAAAAAGTGAATTACAAAGAAATCTGGAAATGGTTTATACAATCAGGAAAATAAAACATAAACATATATATGCAAATTGCAATTATTGATCTGGGCACCAATACTTTTAATTTATTGATTGCTGATATACTTGAGGATAAAAGTTTCGCCATATTATTAGAAACTAAATATCCTGCTAAACTAGGAAAGGGAGGTATAAATAATAGAACCATTACCCCGGAAGCTTTTGAAAGAGGAATTAAAGCGATTGATACACATTTAAAAACTATAAAAAAATACAATGTTGAATCCATCTACTGCTTTGCAACTTCGGCAATTCGGTCAGCATCAAACGGACATGAATTTGTTTCAGAAATAAAAAAGCGGTTTAATCTGGACATTAATGTAATTGATGGAGATAAAGAGGCCGAACTTATTTATGATGGCGTTAAACAAGTTGTTCCTATTGGAGAGGAAAAAGTACTTATCATGGACATTGGTGGTGGAAGTACTGAGTTTATTATAGCTACCAAAAACGGTGTAATCTGGAAATATAGTTTTAATGTTGGAGCTGCCAGAATGCTGGATTTGGTAAACCCATCAGAACCAATAAAAAAGAACGAAATTGAAAAACTTAAGCAATATGTTGAAGAGGAATTGAAGTTACTTTTCAACACAATGAAAATACACGAAGTAAATACTTTAATTGGTTCATCAGGTTCATTTGATACTATTGCAGCTATGATTGCCGTTGACGAGCATCCTCATTTGGATATGTCGAAAATCACCAGTTACAAAATAGGATTAAATCTGTTTGAGAAATTACATCAAAAATACCTGATCAGCACTCTGGATGAAAGAATGAAAATGAAAAAAATGGATCCAACAAGAGTTGAAATGATTGTATTGGCATCTATTTTTATTGATTTTATCATTAAGAAATTTAATATTGCGAATGTATTTCAATGCAATTATGCCCTCAAGGAAGGTGCAATTTATCAAGTCTTAAATGATAAGATCTAAAAACATTATAATGAATTATCATATGATGTAGAGATGCAATATTTTAAAAAAAGTCCGTTTATATAACATAAGGAAAAATGTACTGGGTAGTTTTGGATATTCACACTCGAAAGATTATACAATACAAACGAATAAAAATAATAAATATATTATGGCAAAAATACTGGTAATAGATGATCAAAAAAGCATCCGAAATACTTTAAAAGACATTTTGGAGTACGAAAACCACCAGGTAGTTTTGGCCGAAAATGGTGAAGAAGGCATAGAAATATTTGAAAAAGATAAACTTGACTTAGTTCTGTGTGATATTAAAATGCCCAATATGGATGGTATTGAAGTTCTGGATAAAATCATGAGTAAAACACAGGAAATACCAGTGGTGATGATATCAGGACATGGGAATATTGATACTGCAGTTGAAGCCATTAAAAAAGGTGCATATGATTTCATTGAAAAGCCGCTTGATCTGAATCGTCTTTTGGTAACCATACGCAATGCCCAGGAAAGAAAAGACCTGGTTATAGAAACAAAAGTCCTGAAGCGCAAAGTTAGCAAGACCTATGATATGATTGGGGAATCCGAACCTATTCAAAAGGTACATGAGATGATTGACAAGGTTGCCCCTACTGATGCCAGGGTACTGATTACCGGCGAAAATGGAACAGGAAAAGAACTGGTTGCCCGGTGGCTTCATGAAAAAAGCAACAGGGCTGGTAAACCCTTTATTGAGGTAAACTGTGCTGCAATTCCATCAGAATTAATAGAAAGTGAGCTTTTTGGGCATGAGAAGGGGGCATTTACTTCTGCAATTAAACAACGTAAAGGAAAATTTGAGCAAGCCAATGGAGGTACTATATTTTTAGATGAAATTGGAGATATGAGTCTCAAAGCTCAGGCAAAAGTACTTAGAGCTTTACAAGAAAACGTGATTAGCAGGGTAGGAAGCGACAAGGATATTAAAGTTAATGTTAGAGTACTCGCCGCTACGAATAAAAATCTTAAAGAAGAAATAGTGGCCAATAATTTCAGAGAGGATTTATATCACAGACTAAGTGTTATTATCATTCATGTACCGTCGTTAAATAACCGCAAGGAAGACATACCTTTATTGGCCAATCATTTTAACTCCATTATTTGTAACGAATTAGGAGTTTCTGAGAAAAAAATTGAAGAGTCAGCAATTCAAGAATTACAAAAGATTAACTGGACTGGAAATATTCGAGAATTCAGAAATGTGATTGAACGATTAATCATTCTTTGCCCTCAAACAATTAATGCTGAAAATGTTAAGTCATATGCTGGTCCCCAACAGTAATCCATTGATCATGTGTTACATAAAATGTCAATAGCATAACAAAAATAAAAAAGACAGACTGAAAATAATGCGAAAGGAAAGCGATTTTATAGGTTCATACGATATCCCCAAAGATGCCTTATATGGCATTCACTCTGTTCGTGCTATGGAAAATTTTCCTGATAAAACAGCTTTTCAGTTAGAATGGTATAAAGCTGTTGGTGTTGTAAAGCAGGCATGTTATGAAACCTATCAAAAGTTTAAAGTCGCTGCCAATCAAAAATACAGCAACAACAATTTACATTTTATCTCAGATGAAATAATAGAAGCTCTTACAACCTCGGCTATTGAAGTGAGTCAGGGCAAATTTTTTGAGGCATTTATTGTTCCTGCAATCCAGGGGGGAGCAGGAACCAGCATAAACTTAAATATTAACGAAATAATTGCCAATGCATCTTTACTAAAATTAGGGTTAACACCAGGACAGTACGATCAAATTGATCCTATTGAGCATGCAAACATTTTTCAGTCAACAAATGATGTTATCCCTACCGCATTAAAAGTTGCGGTCATAAGCTTATTTAAAGAACTGGATGAGTTGATTAATGAAGTGCTGTTATCGCTTGAAAAAGCAGAGTCGCAAACCAGAAACCATTTACGTCAAGGGTACACTCAAATGCAAGCGGCAGTTCCCTCATCATACGATAAATTATTTAGTACCTACAATAATGCACTATCCCGCGATTGGTGGAGAGTGAGCAAATGCTTTGAAAGAATAAAAGAAGTAAACCTTGGTGGAGGGGCCATAGGTACAGGTATTTCTATTCCTTCCTATTTTATAATGGAAGTTGTTAATCAATTGCAAAGACTCACCGGACTGCCAATAACCAGATCAGAAAACTTATCAGACAATACTGCAAATCTTGACAGTATTGTTGAAGTTCATGCTACCCTAAAAGCGCATGCTGTAAATCTGGAAAAGATGGTATCTGATTTAAGATTGATTAGTTCCGATTTATTTAAGGATCGGGAAATTTTTCTTCCTAAGAAACAAGTAGGAAGTTCCATAATGCCAGGTAAGGTAAATCCGGTTATTCCTGAATTCGTAATTTCTGCTGTTCATAAAGTTTATGCAAATGATCAATTAATAAGCTCACTTTGTGCCCAAGGATGTTTAGAATTAAATGCTTATATACCAGTTATAGGACATGCTTTAATCGAAAGTATTAAATTACTAATATCCTGCAATTCAACAATTAAAGATAACCTTTTGAATAATATTACGTTTAAAAAGGTATCTGATGAAAAAACCGTTTTGTTAAACCCATCTGTAACCACAGCTTTAACACCATACATTGGTTATCATAAGGCTACAGAATTGGCACGATTAATGAATGAAAAGAAATGCAACATAATTGAAGCCAACGAACAACTTAAGCTCGTTGATGAATTTTTACTAGCCAAATTATTAAAACCAGAACAACTTTTACGATTAGGATACAGGTTAAATGATACTATTGATTTTAAATAAAAAGTAAACTTTCTATACAAGAACAAAGCAAAGGAATCTATGAATAAAGCAGTACAATTCATTTATCAAATTAACAAACCTGGCACAGCCAGCGGTGAACTGATTGTACACGATAAAAAGGCTTCTTTTGAAATCACTAACGTTAGTAACCCATTATATGATTTATTAAAAGGAATGGTTAGTTTGATATTTGAACCTGCACACTTATGGGGAGAAGATAATATTTGTTTGATAGATTGGTATAGTGATCAAAGTAGCCTCAAATGGATTCTAAGCACGAGCGACGGTAAAGAGTTAAATATTAAAATTTATTATTTAGATGATATTTTTGACGAGTCTTCTTCTAAAACTCTTCTGAATACCAAGTGTGAGTTTCAGCTTTTTTATAAAACAATAATACAAGAACTGGATCATTTTATTAAAAAAATTGGATTGCTAAATTATGAGCAATTGTGGCAAAAAGATGAATTTCCATTAACCTATTTTCTAATATTGAAAAAGCACCTAATGGAACACGGGCAATGGAATACATTTGAAATTGAAGAATCTAATTTTTTAGATGAATTGGATATGCTTCAGGCCTAATTTTCAATTAGTGTCAGCAAGAAAACTCCATTTTTTTCGTTACTCTTGCTCTCAAAATGATCATTTACGGTAGTAAACTCACATTTTTCTAGCTTCGAAAGCCTCAAAAATGAAGCTTTCTTATCTGCCACTTGAGTTTTCGTGCAGGTACTAACCTGAGTTCGACATAAAATTTTGGATTTATCTCATATAATCAATGATTATATAGGTATTCGATAGAACTTTGTTTCAGACCGCCTATAAATAATCAACTGAAGATTCTTCTATCTGCGTAAATGGCGCCACAGCCCTATGATATATCCCCAAAACATAAGCAATAGCCATTCCATAGTTTGTCACCGGAATTTTTGCATCAATAGCTGGTTTTAACCTATTTACTAATTGCTTACGTGAAATAACACATCCTCCGCATTGAATAACCAAGGAATAACTCTCAATGGGATGCGGTAGATTATCAAAACCGGATACTACATCGAACTGATGTTGTTTTCCTGTAAAATTAGAAATCCATCTGGGTATCTTTGATCGGCCAATATCATTGCAAGAAACATGATGAGTACAGGATTCAAGTAACAATACTCTATCATTCTCTTTCAATTTTGATATCTCTGGAGTTCCTTGTAAATAACTCGAAAAATCTCCTTTAAAACGAGCTAACATGATACTAAAACTGGTTAATGGAACTTCTTTAGGGATAGAGGCATCTGCTTTAAGAAAAACCTGACTATCGGTAACTACCAAAGCAGGCTTTATTTTCGTTTTCATCAGAAATGCATCCACTTCCCTTTCTTTAAGCACAATGCAAACAGCATCATTATCAATAATATCTCTAATGGCTTGTACTTGTGGCAGAATTAACCTACCCTCAGGTGCTTCAATATCAATAGGGGTAATCAACAGCACAATATCACCGTGCTTAATTAAGTCGCCCAATAGCGATGGATTACTATATGCAGATTCAGGAATACTTCTTTTTATGGATTTTATTATAGGTGTAATATCACTGTTTCTATTAAAAATCAATATATCAGAACACCCTGACTTTTTAACCTCATCAATGAAAGAGGAGTCCGGTTGAGTAATATCACTTTTACTATAAACAATAATAAAGGGGACATCAAAAGCTTTAAACCGCTCAATTATTGACAACTCTTTCTCATCAAGAACTAAATTACTAATCAATAAAATAGCCAGATCAATAATTTTTATGGACTTATCTGTCTTCTCCATTCGTTTTTCACCCAAACTACCTTCATCATCAAAACCAGCGGTATCAATTAACACAACAGGTCCGAAGCCTGTAATTTCAAATGATTTTTTCACAGGATCTGTTGTGGTTCCAGCAACATCGGAAACAATAGCTACATCCTGACCTGCAAGCATGTTAATCAATGTACTCTTGCCATAATTTCTTCGTCCAAAAATTCCAATATGTGGTTGTCTGTCCTTAGCCATTTTTTTTTGCAAAGTAAAGAAAATCTTTGCATTCAATTATATATTTCATTCCTGAACGTTTTAAAAGTATAACCTTGCTACCTTATGGTTCAATATATTAACAACCTGAGTTCGACATAAAATTTTGGATTTTTCTCATATAATCAATGATTATATAGGTATTCGATAGAACTTTGTTTCAGACCACCTATAAATAGTAAGATTCAACTGAAAATTATGAAACGAGCATTTCGCGAGTTCAATGTGGCCTATCATAAAGTTTCCACATTAAAGAAT